>SLLW01000361.1 GCA_007133875.1 Balneolales bacterium
ACATACGGATATGCACGAATGTACAGCGGGGTCTCTACCGAGAGTTTTCTGAAACATATTACGTTTCAAAAACTTGACCGGGAGGGGTTGAAAGCGATTGCCCCTGCCGTTACAAAAATGGCAGAAGTGGAGCACCTTCATGCGCATAAACGTGCGGTGACAATTCGTCTGGAACGGATTCAGGATTCAGAATAGTAAACGGATAATTCGTTTTTTTATCGGCCAGATCATTCTCCGGCAGTGCGGGATTCTCCAAATGGCAGCGTATCTTTCCGATTGTCATTACGGGTGTTTGCACCGCCCCGAAATATGATCGCCTGTGAAACCTTTAAATTGAAAGTATGTCAGAATCGAAAAAATCGTTCAATCCGGATACCTGGGTGCGGCCCAACATCCGCACCCTCTCACCATATCACGCCGCACGTGATGATTACCATGAGGGCATACTCCTGGATGCCAATGAAAACAGTTTTGGCCCGGCAATCCCAACAGAGCAGCCCCTGCACCGGTACCCCAATACGCGTCTGGATGATCTGCGG
The DNA here is from genome assembly GCA_007133875.1 of Balneolales bacterium. Lineage (GTDB taxonomy): Bacteria > Bacteroidota > Rhodothermia > Balneolales > Natronogracilivirgulaceae > SLLW01. The sequence goes on from SLLW01000361.1 coordinate 540, forward strand.
CAAAAATGGGCCCGTTATCGTGGAATCACACTCGAACAAGTTTTTGTAGGGGTGGGCAGCGACGAGGCGATCGATCTGCTGATGCGGGTTTTTTGCGAGCCGGGCCGGGACGAGATTCTGACCACCCCGCCAACGTACGGCATGTATAAAGTCGCCGCCCGCATCAACAATGTGGGGGTATCGGAAGCCACCCTCACTCCCAAGTTCGAGCTTGATGCCCGCGCGGTGTTATCACGAGTGACACAGCGCACCAAACTGATTATACTCTGTTCGCCCAATAATCCGACAGCAAATATCCTCTCAATGAATGAGATTGAGCGAATTCTGATCGATTTCAACCGGCTGGTGGTTGTGGATGAGGCGTATATTGACTTCAGCGATACCGGCAGCCTGTGTCATCTTCTCGACCGGTATCCAAACCTGGTGATCCTGCAGACCCTCTCCAAGGCGTTCGGGTTGGCGGCCATCCGCATGGGCGCGGCACTCGCCCATCCATCGGTCATATCATGGATGATGAAGGTCAAGGCTCCCTACAATGTGAACCAGCTTACAGCTGATGTTGCGATGCAGGCGTTTGACCACGTCGACCGGATGGAAGAGCATGTCCGGAGCATCATTTCGGAGCGAAACCGACTGCAGAAGGCATTGGCAGATCACCCCGATGTTGATACCATTTTCCCGTCCGACACCAATTTTATACTGGTCCGGTTCAAACGCGCGCAGCAATGGTATGAGTATCTTGCATCCCGCGGGGTAATTGTCCGGTATCGGGGTGACCAGATCCACTGCGAAAACACGCTTCGTATCACCGTTGGTACTCCGGCGGAGAATGACCGGTTGCTGGAGGAACTTGCCAAACATGATGCATTCTGACCTAAATAATCGCACCAACATGTCGCAAAAAATTCTGATTCAGATCGACCCCGCTGCTCTGGCACCAGACAAAGAGGGCCTTCCCATGAGGTCGGAGTCTCTCAGCGCACTGAAGAAACTGACGGTCAACGGTATCCTGCTTTCCGGAGACCGGAGTCGTTTCAGCGATCTCATACTCCGTTTGCTGGAACAGGAAAAAATCGGGATTGCTGATCATCCGGAGGCTGTAACCGGGCAGCAATCCGCCACCGGCCTGCAAGTCGGGTGCGATAACAGCGGGCAGCTTATTTTAAAAGGGGGGCCGGAGCCGGCACAAGCATTTCCCGGATGGGCCGAACTGGCACGCCATCTTTTGTTGGAAAGCCGCACTACGACCCACCATCGAAAAACCGGCGAAACCGATATTTCGGTGAGTATCAATCTGGACGGAACCGGGAAATCGGATATAAATACCGGGTTGCCCTTCTATGATCACATGCTGGAGCAGATTGCGCGACATGGATATATGGATCTTGATATCCGATGCACCGGGGATCTGGAGATCGACGAGCATCACACCATCGAAGACACTGCTATAACGTTGGGCGAAGCCATCGGAATGGCGTTGGGAGACAAACGCGGTATCGGGCGATACGGATTTATGGTCGCCATGGACGAGACCCGTTCCCTGGTTGCACTGGACCTGTCCGGACGCCCATGGTGCGAATTTGAAGGTGAATTTCGTCGCGAAAAAGTGGGTGAATTTCCGACGGAGATGACCAGGCATTTTTTCCACTCGCTGGCCATGTCCCTGAAGGCCACCCTTCATGTAGCGGTGAAAGGTGAAAACGATCATCACCAGATCGAGGCTTGTTTTAAAGGGTTGGCACGTGCTTTACGCCAGGCAGTGGATCGTAACGAAAATTATCTCGATATTCTGCCTTCATCGAAAGGACTGTTATGATTGCAATTATTGATTACAAGGCGGGAAACCTGGCCTCGGTCTCCAATGCCATGGACCGGCTGATGGCCGACTACCGCATTACCAACAAACGCACGATCCTGGATGAAGCCGACGCGGTCATCTTCCCGGGGGTGGGTCATGCCGGGTCTGCCATGCGTGATCTACAAAAAAACGATCTTGACCGCTGGCTTATAGAGACCACCAAACCGGTACTTGGCATTTGTCTGGGGATGCAGCTACTCTACGAAACCACAACCGAGGGGCCGACCAATACGCTTGGAATCATACCCGGCCGGCTTGAAAAATTCGACTCCTCCCTTGGGAAAGTACCCCACATGGGCTGGAACACCGTCATACCCGTTATCACACATCCGCTGTTTCATAACATCACACCGGGATCACATTTTTACCATGTCCACAGCCATTATGCCCCGGTATTGGAACATACCATCGCCGAATCGACCTACTCTGTGGCTTTTACGGCAGCCGTAGCTTACAAAAATTACCTCGGAGTGCAATTTCACCCGGAAAAATCGGGCAAAGCCGGACAGCAATTGCTGCGTAATTTTGTGAATATGATATATGGCGGAGAACGAACCGTCCGGGCCTGATCACTGAGCAGTTTTCTGCTATTTTCATCTGCTTTTAGCAACGCTCTTTTGTATCTTGTAAATCTTGACTGTAACCCTAAGATTCTCTGTTCGGAATGTCCGACAAACCTCATGATTACTGCGGCATATTCGGTATCTACAATCATCCGGAAGCGGCAGTACACACCTATTACGGCCTTCATGCTCTTCAACACCGGGGCCAGGAGTCGGCAGGGATTGTAACCTCCTGGTTCGATCCACTGAAAAGTATTCCGGTAATGCCCCAGCACAAAGGTTTTGGGCTGGTACTGAATGTTTTTGAGGATCAGAAAATTTTTACCGGCAAACTGCACGGGCACGCTGCCATTGGCCACAACCGCTACTCAACATCCGGATCGGCGATCAACTCCACCAATATTCAGCCTTTTCGGGTTCATTATAAAAACGGAAACCTTGCCATCGGGCATAATGGCAACCTGACCAACGCCACCAAATTGCGCAGTAAACTGGAAAACCGCGGTGTTATTTTCCAGAGTACCTCCGACACCGAACTCATACTGCACCTGATCTCCCATAGCGAAAAGTCGACACAACTCGACCAGATACTGGACGCCCTGCAGGAGATTGAAGGGGCCTACTGCCTGGTACTTCTGACCGACGACAAGCTCATCGCCGTACGTGATCCCAACGGGTTTCGTCCGCTTGCGCTTGGAAGGAAGGACGACAGCTGGATTGTCGCGAGTGAAACCTGCGCATTTGATATCAATGATGCCGAATATATCCGGGATGTACAGCCCGGAGAGGTCCTGATCATTGACCGGGAGACCCTGGAAAGTGGTGAGCCGCGCTCCAGGTTTCTGGAACGCAAACCGAACACCAACATCAGCCAGTGTATATTCGAGTATGTCTATTTCGCCCGGCCCGACAGCAGCATCTTCGGGGAGAATACCGATAAAATCCGGCGAAAAATCGGGAAATATCTGGCTCGGGAACATCCTATCCCGGATGTGACAAAAACCCGAAACGAAAAACACCCTATTGTAATTTCTGTCCCGGATTCCAGCAATACCGCAGCACTGGGTTATGCCCATGAAAATCAGAAGCTCGGTTACGAATGCAAATATGAGATCGGACTGATCCGGAATCACTATGTGGGACGCACTTTTATCTCCCCCGGACAGGCTTCGCGTGATCTCAAAGTACGTACCAAGTTCAATACTGTCAAAGGGGTGTTGAAAGACCGGATTGTCTTTCTGGTTGATGACTCCATTGTCCGGGGTACAACCTCTGCTCACCTTGTAAAAATGATTCGAAAGGCCGGGCCCAGCGAAATCCATTTTCTGGTAAGTTCACCGCAGATCGTCAACCCCTGTTTTTACGGGATGGACTTTCCCAGTCCCGAAGAGCTGATTGCAAATGTATATGACAAAGACACCGATCGTATTGCAAATGCCATTGGGGTCGATTCACTGAGGTACCTGTCACCGAAAGGGCTGGTTGATGCCGTAAAAGAGGCGCACCCAAAAGGTTTTGGCTACTGTACGGCCTGTTTCACCGGAGAATACCCGGTTCCGGTCACCACACAGATGCAAAAAGAAGAAAACGAATATTATTAACGGCTTCTTCAGCAGATTTTTCAAATAACAACGGTATGGCCATTACAAAAGCAGCATATTTGCTAAGTGCTCCGGATCTCTCTTTCTGTCCGGATGGCAATCTGCCGGAAATCTGTTTCGCCGGACGATCCAATGTGGGGAAATCCTCCGTGATCAATGCCCTGACCAGACGTAAAAACCTGGCCCACACCAGCAACACCCCGGGGAAAACACGCAGTTTGAACTATTATCTTATCGATGATGCCTGGCATCTGGTGGATCTTCCCGGTTATGGGTATGCCAAAATATCGAAAAAGGAGCAATCGCGATGGGGCCGGGAAATGAAACGGTATCTGCTGGAACGAAACGCCCTGCAACTGGTGGTTGTATTGCTGGATGTGCGCCATGCCCCATCGGCACTGGACGAAGAGTTTCTCTTCTTTCTGGGAGAGAACGGAATTCCATTCTGTATTGTACAAAACAAAGCAGATAAAATATCCAAGTCCCGGTTGATGCAACAAAAAGCAAACATTAACCAGCTGCTGAAAGAGATGAATATCGATGTTCCTCTTTTTCAATCATCAGCGATCATACCCGAAACACTTGATGAACTACTGACTTTTATCGGAGAATATGTGCAGGATGCAAAACTGTAAAAGTACAATGATTCATTTCTTCATGATAACATATATCGGTCAATACCGAATGAACCCTAAAAACTGATCTATTCAAATGGCTTATAAAGCACTCTTACTGGATGGTGTAGATGCTATCTGCGGAGAAATATTCAAACAACGTGGATTCGAAGTTACCCAGGCACAAAAAATGCCTGTTGAAGAGCTTGAAGAAATCATTGGCGATTACGATACCATGGTCGTACGCAGTGCCACCAAGGTGACCGATTCGCTTCTTGCCAAGGCAAATAAGATGCGGGTCGTCGGACGGGCCGGTGTCGGTGTCGACAATATTGACCTTGATGCCGCCACACGATTGGGGATTTTGGTGATGAACACCCCTGACGGCAACACGATCTCCACCGCAGAACATACCTGCGGGATGATCCTTGCCCTCTCCCGAAACATACCGGCTGCTGTTTCCTCACTTAAAGAGGGCCGCTGGGACCGGAAAAAGTATCTGGGAACCGAAGTCCACGGAAAAACCCTCGGAATTGTCGGTCTGGGAAAAATCGGATCCAACGTAGCTGCCCGGATGAAATCGTTCGGGATGCATGTAGTCGGTTACGATCCGTACACCACCCACGAGCGGGCTGCAGAGATGGGGGTTGAGATGATGGAGCTTGAGAATGTCCTCGGCGCAGCGGACTACCTGACCGTCCACACACCACTCACAGATCAAACCCGCGACCTTGTCAGCCTCAAAAACAAAGAGAAGATCAAACCGGGTATATTCCTTGTCAACTGCGCCCGTGGCGGAATCTACAACGAAGGGGATCTTGGAAAACTGATAGAGGACGGAACCGTCGGTGCGGTGGCACTCGATGTCTACAGCGAAGAGCCTCCGGAAGGCGAACTTGCCGAGCTGCTGAAACACCCTTCCGTTATCTGCACCCCTCATCTTGGCGCATCCACTCAGGAAGCCCAGGGCAAAGTTGCCGAACAGATCGCCTCACAAATCGCTGATGCCTTCGAACAGAAGGGATATCAGGGCAGCCTGAACGGCAAATCCATTGCACTCAGCACCAATAAAGAGGTTCAGCCGTTCCTTCAGCTTGCCGAAAAGTTCGGACGATTTCTGTCACAGATCGCACCCAAACACACCGACGAACTCTCCATCACATTCAGCGGAGACTGTGCCAAGCACTCACAGGTCGTGACCGACTCCCTGCTCAGCGGATTCATGAAGGGCAGTGTGGATGATGTTGTCAACCTGATTAACGCACGGTATCATGCCGAAACCCGCGGACTCAAAATCTCGGAAACCATCAGTAAGGAATCACAGACATTTTCTGACCTGATCACCGTGGATCTGGGCTCGAAAGCGGATTACCGAAAACTGTCAGCCACACCTTTTGGGGACAATGACTACCGTATTGTCGTTATTGATGGTTTCAGTATTGAAATCCATTTGGAAGGCGAAATCATTCTCTACCGCAATATCGATAAACCCGGTATGCTGGCTGCAACAAGCGGAGCGCTGGCCGAACGGAATATCAACATCGCCTCCCTGAGCCTGGGAAGGGATGTCAAAGACAACCAGGCCATTACAGCATTCGCTGTAGATACCAACCTGGATCAAAAAGATATCGCGCACATCAGCCAGATTGACGGTGTGCATGTGGTTAAATATGTAAGCATGTAACAGATGTAAAACAGGTCCCCAGAAACCCGCACGGGTTTCTGTACGCAAAAATCATTACGGAGCATCGCAGTCTGTGCTTATCACGACTGACCGGTGCTCCGTTTTTTGTTCCGGCCAGTTCCGGCCAGTTCCGGCCAGTTCCGGCCAGTTCTATCTGATTCCGGCCACCCATTCCAATCAGTTTCAATAAATTCCAGCCACTCAACCCCCAATCCGGTCGGCACCTATTTTTGTTGTTCCAAATAGTACATCCAGCTGAAATACTCAAACGGAAGTATGACCAGCGGATTTGCGTTGTATTCAATCAGCATTTCGATATACTCCTTGACCGGATCCTTCTTCTCAATTTCCGGTGCGGACGATCCGAATACGCCACCCATGATCATGGAAAGTGAAAAACGCTGCGCTTCCGGCCCCTCCACAATTTCGACTTTATCGTTCGGCCCCAGGCCCGCTTTCTCTTTGGCGATGGCAATAGCCGTATAGAGACTGCCCAGCTCATCCACCAAATCGATGTCCAGAGCATCGGCACCGGACCATATCCGCCCTTCCGCCACTTCCCGGATTTTTTCGGACTCCACTCCGCGTCCTTCCGCCACCTTGTCAATAAACTCATCGTAGAGCTCATTCATCCAGTCGACAAGCTGTTCACGCTCGGTCTCATTGAGCGATCGGTTCGGAAGGGTTAATCCCAGCAGAGGAAGCGTAGGGCCGAATGAGAGATCCGCCGAAGCTCCGCGGCTCACATAATCGGTATTCAACCGGAGATGATCACCTAATCCATCATCCCACAACCATCCGGTGGCCACACCGATACTTCCGGTGATGGTATTGGGTGCGGCAACGATGGTATCGGCATACATGGAAATCCAGTATCCGCCCGATGCGGCCAACGAACCCATGGAGACAATCACCGGTTTGACTTCAGCCGTACGACGCAACTCTTCGGCAACCAGGTCGGAGGCCAGCGGATCCCCTCCGGGCGAATCGGCACGCAAAACAACAGCCTTAACCGATCGGTCTTTCCGGGCTTTCCGGATTTCGGCGGAGAGTACACGCGCACGAATACCGATGGTGTTCATTGTCGGGCCTTCGGCATATAATACCGCAATGTTATGCACCGGCCCCCACTGGTCGTCCCGTGGTTTGTTATAAACATACATATCTGCCGGGCTGATGGATTTCTTCTCCCGCCCTTCCACCATTTCGATAATCTTGCCGGCTTCGGATGGCCGCGCCAGGGTATCGGCAATTCCGGCGGCAACCAGTTCTCTGGCTGAGACCGAGAATCCGCGATCGATCAGGGAATCATAATCCTCACCTGACATCCCCCTTGAAAGGGTGACATCATCTTTTACCAATTCATAAAACCCGTTGATGATTTTCTGCCTCTGCTCACGGTCAGCTTCGGACATATCAGAACGTGAAAAGACCTCAAAAGCGGATTTGTATTCCATCTCCCGAAGCTCATCCACCCCGATACCGACAGATTCCATCAAATCCGCCAGATAGGTCATGCCGGTGATATATCCCGGAATACTGAGCCTCCCCTGCGGATCCATCATCACATAATCGGCAACCGAAGCCAGATGCAGCGTATTCATTCCGCCCCGCTCGATATAAATGACCACTTTTTTACCGGTTTGCTGAAACGTTTCAAGCGCATGGCGGATTTCCCAGGTTTTGGCGTGATCGATCTGCATGGAGGTGAGGTTCAGGAAAATACCGGAGACCGAGGGATCCGCCGCAGCTTCCGAGATATGATCCAGAATCGGAAGATAGGTCTGACGGGTGTCAAGGTATTGATAGTTTTGGTACGGCAGCGATCCGCGGACTTCCATACTGACGTAGGAGTTATCTTTGCGGAAATACCGGTCGAAAATATTTCGGTCCAGCGCTCCGGAACGGATACTGTAAGAGTTGTAGCGGTGATTTCCATCGTTATCCCGGTGTGACTGGTAACTCACGCCGGAGCGGCCGAAACTGAACTGGATTCCCGCGGTGAACCCGATATCATCAATATATCGTCCGGTGAAACGGATACCGGGCAACGCCTCAGTGGCGGCACCGGCAGACCAGCGTCCATCCAGAAAACCGTCCGCCTGATGATTGACCGCATAATCGCCAAACAGGGTGAGGGCCGGGGTTCCGGTCGGGCGAATTGCCAAATCGCCAACCGCTTCATAGTACTCGGCATTGAATGTCGTGGTACCGGTCATTCCGATCGAGAGATAGCGGTTCGGGCGTGTGATGGTTCCAAATGTGACATTGGTTTTGAGATCAAACAGGTCGGTATCGCCCCGATACCAGTTCAGGGCCAATCCGGCGGCCGCGGCATCGGTTCCACCACCAACTGCAATACGGTAGTCGCGATAAACCTGATCCATAACGTCATTCCGCACAAAACTGAATGCCGCACCGGGGAATCCGAAAAAACCGCCCCATCGCGGTATTTCGTCGATAAAGGAGTCCGATGACCAGTGAAAGGCCACATCCGGTTGGTGCAAATAGTGCAGTAACGCCGGGTTGCTGTATCCGTAGAGGCCGGACTGCATCGCACCGGGGGAGGTCATCAGAAAATCACTCCGTTCAAAATAACTCTCAAATCCAATCGCCAATG
>SLLW01000058.1 GCA_007133875.1 Balneolales bacterium
AGTCTGAAAACACTCTATGCCCGGATCCGGACCCAGGCTGCCAATGCCCAGCTAATTGCCGGAAGGCTGATGGAGCATCATGCCGTCACGGATGTCTATTTTCCCGGCCTGAGCGGTCATGAGGGCCAGGAAATTGCCGCTCGTCAAATGGATATGCCCGGTGCCATGATTTCTTTTCAGGTGAAGGGGGATGCGGAATCCACCCTGCGGGTGGTCAATGCCTCGCGGCTGATTATCGCCGCTACCAGTCTTGGAGCGGTGGAATCGACCTGGGAACACCGAAAAACCAGTGAATATGCCGAAAGCCCAACCCCCGATAACCTCATCCGCCTATCCGTTGGCGTAGAGCATCCGGAGGATATCTGGCAGGATCTGGGCCAGAGCCTGAAGGCGATATTTTGAGAATCATGCAAAGGTGAACGATTTTCAATAATTTCGGGTCATATGTGATGAAACCAATTTTTATATTAAGCAGTTACCTGTCGCTTATCATTAACCACCGGAAAAGTACACAAGATGGCACGAATTGAAGTTACCATGCCCAAGATGGGCGAGTCGATTATGGAAGGAACCGTAGTGGAGTGGTCGAAAAAAATCGGCGATTCTGTTGAACAGGATGAGACTCTTCTGGAAATTGCGACCGATAAAGTGGATTCGGAGGTGCCGGCACCCGAAGCCGGAATTCTTGTGGAAATTCTTGTGGAAGAGGGTGAAACGGTTGAAGTGGGAGAACCGATAGCCATTCTGGAGACCGACCCTGATGTTGCGGCCCAATCTGCGAAATCGGACTCCGGTGATGATGCCGGCGAAGATGCTGATGATGATTCCGGTGACGAGGATCAGGAAAAAGAGAAAGGTTCGTCTGAAGATGCGAAAGCCGATAACGGTAAAGCAGCAGCCGGCTCCTCATCAAAAACGGATAAGGAGAGAGCATCTGCCGCTGACGGTGAAAAATCCGGGAGAAACGGCCTGGATGAGCCGGAAGACGACAGCAGTGATAATGCAGAAACTTCCCCTGCCACCGTAACCAAAGGAGATACCCCGCCTCAGAGAGTAGGATCGGACGGCCGGTTTTTCTCACCGCTTGTGCGTGCCATTGCAAAAGAGGAGGGCGTCTCGCAGGAAGAGCTGGAGTCGCTCGAGGGAAGCGGAAACCAGGGACGTGTTACCAAGCAGGATGTACTGGATTATGTTACATCCGGCAAGGCTTCTGCCACCGGCACACCGTCGCGCAAGTCCGGGAAACAGACCGGAACAACCGAAATTGATGCCGGGGAAATATCCACCGAGTGGCCTCAGCAGGATGTGGAAATCATCAAAATGGATCGCATGCGCAAGGTGATCTCCGAGCATATGATTCGTTCCAAACAGACATCCGCCCATGTTACCACATTCGCAGAGGCCGATGTCACCCGCCTGGTCAGGTTCCGTGAAAAGAATAAAGATAAATTCCAGCGGGAACAAGGGTTTAAACTGACATTCACCCCGTTTTTTATCGAGGCGACCATCAAGGCACTCCGGGAGTTTCCGCTGCTGAACAGCTCGGTTGACGGTGACCAGATTCTGCTGAAGAGGGATATCAATTACGGAATCGCGGTGGCGCTCGGGGAAGCGGGCAAAGGGGGACTCATCGTCCCGGTTATCAAAAAAGCCGGGGAAATGAACCTGCTTGGTTTGGCCAAATCGACCAACGAACTGGCCCTCAGGGCCCGGAACAAGAAACTCTCCCCCGATGATTTGTCCGGCGGAACATTCACATTCACCAACTACGGAAGTGTAGGCAACCTGATGGGGACACCGATCATCAATCAACCCCAGGTAGCCATCTTCGGAGCCGGCATCATCCAGAAACGTCCGGTTGTCATCGAAGTGGATGGAACAGATACCATCGCCATTCGGCACATGGTTTATCTGAGTATGAGTTATGATCATCGCATTATCGATGGTGCGATGGGAGGTGCATTTGTACAGCGGGTCAAACAGTTACTTGAAAACTTTGATGTAAACCGCTCTCTTTGAAACTCGCACATAAAAAAAGTGACGTCCGGCACATGGTATCGGAATGGCGTGCCCGGAACCTGCGTGTCGCATTTGTTCCGACCATGGGAGCGCTGCATGAGGGACACCTGTCGCTGATTCGCCAGGCCCGCCAGAACGCGGATCATGTGGTTGTGTCGGTGTTTGTCAATCCGACACAATTCGGACCCGGAGAGGATTATCACCAGTATCCGCGGACGCTTGCTTCCGATGTGGAAATGTGCCGCAAAGAGGATGTATCACTGGTTTTTGCGCCCGACCAGGAAGAGATGTACGGTACCCGTGATCAAAAACCGGAGCCCTATATTACGTTCCGCATATCAAAATTACATACCCATTTGTGCGGCGCCCGCCGGGAAGGCCATTTTGAAGGGGTACTGCAGGTGGTCAGCAAGCTTTTTCACATTGTTCGGCCCGATGTTGCTGTTTTCGGCCAAAAGGATATCCAGCAGTGGTTTATCATTCGGCAGATGGCCGAGGAGTTTGATCTGCCGGTGGAGATATTGATGGGGCCGACCCAGCGCGAAAACGACGGCCTGGCAATGAGCAGCCGCAACCGGTATCTCACACCGGAAGAACGAAAGAAGGCCCCGCTATTGTTTGATACATTACAACGATTATCACAAAAAGTCACTGCTGATGTCCGGGACGCCGGTTCCGGGAAAGTTCCTGTTCCGGTGGACTCCGCCGTGATACCTGCTGAAATAGAGCGGTTACATGAAAATGGTTTTAAAGTTGATTATCTTTCTTTGGTTTCCACACCAGATTTGCAGCCTGCCACCGTTATAGAACGCGGGCGGTTGTACGTTATCGCTGTTGCCGCCTGGCTTGGGAAAACCAGGCTCATTGACAACATTCTTTTGAATACCAGGAAAAATACCGATCATGATGCTTGAGATGTTTAAATCGAAATTGCACCCGCTTACCGTAACACAGGCCGACCTGTATTACGAAGGGAGCATCACGATTGATCCGGAGTTGCTGGAAACGGCCGGTATTTACACCTATGAGAAAGTGCAGGTGGTCAATATCAACAACGGATCACGCCTGGAGACCTACACCATACCTGGTGAACGCGGAAGCCGTGAGGTGTGCATGAACGGCCCGGCGGCCCGGCTGACCAATGTCGGTGACCGTATTATCGTCATCGCATACGCCCGGGTGTCCGAGGAGGAAGCCCGGGATCATAAACCACGTGTTGTACTGCTGGACGGCAAAAACAATCCGGTGAAAATTACCGACGAGTCCGTTGCCGGCTTTCGGTATAAACCGGAAGAAGAGACGTTATAGCAACTCAAAAAACCGGGCGGACGTCTTCATCCCGCGCTCGAAATCTTTCAGGTGGAAGTGCTCATTGGGCGAGTGGATGGAGTCGGAGTTGAGTCCGAAGCCCATCAGGATGGTCGTTGCGTTCAGCGTTTTGGCAAAATCGGCTACAATCGGTATGGACCCACCCTCGCGTGCGAAAAGCGCCTCTTTGCCGTAAACATCCTTGAAGGCTTTGGCCGCTGCTTTCAGCCCGTAAAACGCAAGGTCCACCAACACCGGATGTCCGCCATGATGCTCGGTTACCTGGATTTCAACTCCCGGGGGCTTGATCTCGTGCAGATATTTTTCCATGAGCCGGAAAATCTCCTTTGGATCCTGGTCAGGCACCAGTCGTGCGCTGATTTTGGCATTCGCCCGGCTGGGGAGTACCGTTTTGGCGCCTTCTCCCAGATATCCGCCCCAAATTCCGTTGACATCCAGTGAGGGACGGCCGCTGACCCGTTCGAGTGTCGAATATCCTTTCTCACCGAACGCTTCTTCAATCTTCAGCTCCCGGTTGTACGCGTCCTGGTCAAACGGCAATTTCGCATATGCTTCCCTCTCCAGTTCACTGAGCGGCCGCACACGGTCATAAAATCCCGGAATCTGTATCACTCCGTTTTCATCTTTCATTTTTACGATCATCTCGCACAACGCATTTGCCGGATTCTGCACACCACCGCCGTAGACACCTGAGTGGAGATCACGGTTCGGGCCGGTAACTTCCACCTCGATATACATCAACCCGCGCAGGCCATAGGTAATCGACGGGGTATCTTTGGCGAACATCGCCGTATCGGATACCAGGACCATATCACACTTCAGCCGCTCTTTGTTGGAGGCCAGAAAGGGGACAAGGCTCGGTGAACCGATTTCTTCCTCGCCTTCAATGATAAACTTGATATTTGCCGGCAGTTCGGTTCCGCTTTTCAGGAAAGACTCGATCGCCTTGATATGGGTAAACATCTGTCCCTTGTCATCACTCGCACCGCGGGCATAAATTTTTCCGTCACGCACGGTTGGCTCAAAGGGAGGGGTTTCCCATTTTTCCAGCGGATCCGGCGGCTGTACATCGTAGTGACCATATATGAGGATGGTCGGTTTGTCAGGCCCGGCATGCAGGTGATCGCCGAGAACAATCGGGTGTCCGTCGGTCTTTTCGACGGAAACATTGTCCAGTCCGATATGTTTCAGTTGGCCTGCCACAAATTCGGCGGCCCGGTGAACGTCTTTTTTATATTTTGCATCGGCACTGATACTGGGTATGCGCAGCAGCTGGAATAGTTGTTCTTTAAATTCGTCCTGACGTGCCTGGATATATTCGAGAGGTGTACTCATAGGTAATACTGGTTGTGTGATTCGGGTCAATGAAAATTATAAAACACGGATGGCTGATTCCGGAACCCAGCCGGTAACACCGTTTCGCAGCCGGATATAGGCCCAGCCGTCGTATCTGTCGCTTGGATGAAGGTGCAATGTAACGGTATGTGCTTCATAAGCCAAGTCGCCGGAATCGTTTTCTTCCAAATTGTTGATGGATGAGGGCGGATGCTCAGGCCCGGACTGTACCGGCACCGAAGATGTTACAACCACCGCCTGCCGGTATCCGCTGGACCAGAAATGGAGGATGGTGAGGGATAAAAGGAGTATGAGTCCGGCTCCTGCAGCAGATCCTCCACCCACGACGAGCCACCGGTTCGGCCGGTACAGCCATCCTGTGAGAAGGACAAGAATGCCGGCATTCAGTAAAAGCAAACTCCAGAAAATTCCGAATCCACGGTTCAGGTCAAAAAGAAACCAGTCTATAAAACGATACCAGGGCAGGTATGGGATGAAGGTTCCCCGGTTTCTCTGCTGTATTTCGATAAACTCCAGTCCGGTCTCTGCCTGTTGCCGTGTTTCACGGAATTGAGCGCTTTTCTGGAAGTAATAGGAAGCTCTGCCGAGGGAATCAAGGTGGATATAACTGAGGGCCATATTGTAATAAAGCGGTCCGGCGGCATATCCCTGCTCCTCAATACGCCGGAATGTGTCCAGCGCATCGCGATAGTTATCTCCTTCCAGAAGGTAATTACCGCGATTAAAAAGGGATTGCGGTTGTGTTTCGGTGATAGAAACAGTAACCGTTGCTGGTTTGGCAGGTACCATAAAGGCGGGTGTATGCGGGCTGCCTTCCACCGCCATGGGGGGGAAGAGAAGCAGCACGATCGGTACTAAAAACAGGGAAATCAGCACGTTTTTCCAGATACCATGCACCCATGCACAGACCGGGGAATTGACAAACTGTGCGCAGTTCAATGGGGATTGCGGATGGAAGTACCTCATAGCTGCAGTTTCAGTTCCGAAATGAGGCGCCGGGCTTCGGCGATATCTTCTGCCGCATCGTCAGCGGTTGGATTGGGAGCGTAACGTATGGTGGCACTTTTTTTCAATAAGCGGAAGACCCGGTCACACAGCGGGGTTTCAACATTTCTGCCGCGCAGCTCTTCGGCCAACTCTTCTTCATTAAAACCGGCAGCGGGCAGTCCGAGCCGGTCCGTGATAAAATTACTCAGGGCTTTGTAAATATTCCGGTAGGCGGATTTCGTATGAGTGCCGGGTATGGTTTCGTCGAGCAGAGCCAGGGAGCGTGTGACGGACTGTTCATAGCGGGAAAACTGTTCGTCTGTTGAGAGTTTCGCCCGGTATTGCCGTGTCCGGTATCCCCAGATAAATAACAGTAACGGGAGGGCAAGGGCAGCCCAGAATCCCCAGGAAGCATAAAACGGGTCAGGAGCTTCCCTGTTCCAGGAGACCGAACCCCGAACCGGACTCAGCCGGAATTCGTCGGTTTGTGCCATCGTTACTCTCGCATTGGGGTCTCTTACGACTTCGAGGGTCAGCTCGGGCAGTACGTGCGGTTCATAGCGTCTTCGGGCGTCGTTGTAAATCAGTACGGTACTCTCCGGAATGGTAAAGGTTCCGGCACTGCGGGCAATGAGCACATCCCGAAATTGCTTTGTTCCGGCCATTTGCGGGGCACTGTGATCCCGGTTGATCACCTCCCGCGGACGATGGGTATCAAAACTGCCGGGGTAATCAAAGTCCGGCCGGGTGATCAGCCCGAGGTTTCCGGATCCGCTGATTTCGGTAATCACATCCACCGCTTCCCCAAGTTTGATACGGCTCTGACTCAGCGTCCGCTCTATGGTAAACTGGCCAAGGGCACTGATGAGCTGCCCCCCGGATGGGGGTAGCGGAGGGGTCTGTACCTGGAGCGTTTTTAACGGCGTTTCCAGACTGATTTCGCGTTGTCGTCCGAAACCGTCAAAGATCGGTGTCCGCTCATTTCTGTAGTTGCCACTCTGCCGTATCGATGCCCGGATGGCGTACGAAGGAATGGAAAGTTCGCCGCTGCGGGTGGGAAAAAGGGCATACCGGGCCAGTACCGCACGGCTGTAGGAGATACCGTCCAGAATGACGGATTCGGGCCGGCGGGTCTGGCTCTCATTCAGATCCTCCCGCCAGAAACCTTCGGCCTGCCAGCTGCGGCTGACATGGAAGTTGTTCACATCGATGGAATTTCGAAAATATAGCACCACTTCGGCGATGATCTGCTGACCTCTGACCGGACGCTCCTCACTCAACTCCATATCCAGATAAATGGAAGGGCGATCGGATCGGGCGGCATGAGGCCGCTGCGAGGCGCCGTCTCCCGAAGAGCCGATAACCACGGTAATCGGCCTGGTGGCATATTCGTTGCCATCCACAGTGATGTACACTTCCGGTATCTGATAGGCACCGGAATCGGTGGCCTGGACGGTGTAACTGTAACGGTAGGTCATCTGCGCCACGCCGTTTATCAGCGAATAACTGGTACTGGTACTGGGAACTGTTGACAGGTAGCGCATGCCGTCAAGTACCGGCAGTTCGGGACGCGAGACATTCCGTGGTTCGCGGCTCTGAAGTTCAACATTCAGGGTAAAACGTTCGCCCACGGAAACATTGGCGGATGAAACCGAGGCCGATACCCGGACGTCGCTTGCCAGTACCGGTTCCGGAAGCGCCACTCCCGCCAGGACCGTAATGGCCATGCAGATAAGTGATAAAAATAAACCGGATCCCAAACCTTGATTCATGCTATTACCAATCTTTTTCCTGGGGATCCGCCGGATCGAATTGCCGTTTTTTGAAATCCTTGATCAGATCTTTTTCGATTTGTTCAAGGGCATTCATGATATCCTCTGCGTGACGGAGCTGCTCAGTGGATATTTCAGGCATGGATTCCCTTTGCTGCTCTTCGTTTTGCGGATTTTCGTCCAGCGGAGTGATATCTTCGCGGGTTTCGCCATCCTGCTGCTGCCCGTTGTCATCGGCCGGAGGCGGCTGGCCGGATTGCGGCTCGGGCTGTTGCTCCTGCTCCTGCTCTTCGTCATCATCATCCTCTTCTTCATCTTCCGGCGGTGTCTCCTGCTGACGTCGTTTCAGCAGCTCATAGTTGTACTTAGCATCCTCATCATCGGGATCAAGATCAATCGCCTGGCGGAAATGGTTCAGGGCATTTTCGGTGTCTCCGGCCTCTTCGTGGAGATAACCGAGATTGTATTCGGCAGGTGCCCGGCCGGACGCATCGGTCGTTTGCTCGCGATACCGCTCAAAAACACGGATCGATTCTTCGGTTTTCCCCTGTCGCGCCAGTGCGCTTCCATAATTGAACAGAAGTTGCGGGGAGTCCGGATTATTATCGAGCAGCTCACGGTAGATCGCCTCGGCACGTTCATACTCCCCCGCTTCATAAGCACGGTTTGCCTCCACGGCACGGTCATCATTGACGGCACCGGTGAGTATCAGAGCAAGTATTGCGAACAGGAAATACCTCATTGCGTTATTTGAAAATGTAATAACCGGTCAGAGTTGCTCCGCTACGGCAAGCGTCTCATCGTCCATTTTAATATTATTAAAAACGTTGCTGACATCGTCGTTTTCTTCCAGGAAATTCATCAGCTTGAAATTGGTAAGTGCCGTGGATTCATCCAGTTTCACTTCGGTTTTTGGGATCCACTGCAACTCGGCATTTTTGATGGTGTAGCCGCACTTCTCAAGATGATCCCGGACCGTTGCCAGGTCTTCACGACGGGTGGAAACTTCGAGGATTTCTTCATCATCGTCATTGAGATCCTCTGCGCCGGCGTCGATCGCCTCCAGCATGAGCTCCTCCTGGTCAACTCCTTCTGCCGGTACCGAAATAATACCTTTCTGGTCAAACAGGTAGGAGACCGATCCGCTGGTTCCCAGGTTGCCACCGAACTTGGTAAAAGCATGGCGTACTTCGCTTACCGTACGGGTGGGATTGTCGGTGGTCGCCTCGACAAAATAGGCTACCCCGCCGGGGCCATATCCCTCATATACGATTTCTTCAAAACTTTGGCCGGCACCCAGTTCCCCGGTCCCTTTTTTGATCGCCCGTTCGATGTTATCCTTGGGCATGTTGTTGGACTTGGCATTTGCAATGGCGAGACTCAGGCGGGGATTACCGGAAGGGTCGCCTCCTCCATCCCGTGCGGCGATGGTCAGTTCCCGGATGATCCGGCTGAAAATTTTGGACCGGGCAGCATCCACCCCGGCTTTCTTGTGTTTGATATTTGCCCATTTGGAATGTCCAGCCATAATAAACAGTCACGTAGTTGAAAATTCAATTGATTAAAAATGTCAGGGTACCACTTATTCCATAACCCCGATAATATACGATGATCCGGAGCAACTCTTCCAGAGAGAACTATTGTAACAGGAAAACGGTTAATCAGGCAATTCCATATGTGAGAAAGGCATGTTTTTCGATATCATTTCGTTATAGAAGTCATTTGTTGTTGGTGGCTGGAATGTGTTGTGATGATCCGCCCGAATCAGGTAACGTAATTTCGCCGGACACGATATCCCCGGACACGATATCCCCGGACAC
>SLLW01000258.1 GCA_007133875.1 Balneolales bacterium
CTCGTAGTTTTGTTGAAGTTAAAATATATGCCGGCCAGAATGCGGCATATACCCCTAAGTGTTTAACAAATAGTAGAGTGTAAGCGAATATACTAATGTTGATTTGTAATGCAAAGCATTGTCCCCCCCATTGGATACAAATACACGAATCGTAATTTGAGATATGGCCGATCGTACTGCACAATCGAAATCAAAGTCCGGTTTTTTTCTGCTTGATGCCCTGATGATCCTGTTACTGGTGATCAACCTTGGCTGGATTATTTTTGACTGGATGTTTGAGTATGAACCTATCCGGGCGATGCTCAACGCGGTATCTGCACCTTTTACCGACTGGTACGCATCAACTATTCACCCCCGCTTTATACTCATCGACCTGATTTTCGTCTCAGTTTTCCTGACGGAGTTTTTTGTTCGCTGGGCGATGGCCGTCTATCACCGCATATACCACCGCTGGTTTTTCTTCCCGTTTATCCATTTTTATGACCTGCTTGGATGTATCCCGATAAGCGGGTTCCGTTTTTTGAGGCTGTTGCGAATCATCTCCATCACCTATCGGCTCCAGAAACACGGAATCATAGATTTAAGCGATACCGTCCCGGTTGCATTCATCCGGAAATATTACGGGATACTGATGGAGGAGCTCACGGACCGGGTGACACTGAATATTATTAATGATGTCCAGCAGGAGGTACGCAACGGAGGCCCGGTTGTTGACCGTGTGGTAAATGAGGTGGTGCTGCCCAAGAAAGATCCGTTGGTGGAGTGGATATCACACAGGATTGAAAAGGTCGCTTCTGATAATTATGATCTCTATCGTGATGATATCCAATCTTATGTACAGGAGCGGATAAATACAGCGATGAAAGAGAATAAGGAATTTTCCCGATTGGATCAGATTCCATTATTTGGTTCGTTGGTACGGAAAACCATCGAACAGGCCATTAGTGATATGGTATTCAGTGTGATCAACGGTATGATCCAGGATTTGGCTTCAAGCCGGAACCGAATTTTGATCAATGAAACAGCAGACATCTTGTTTGATGCAATCCTGCTTAAAGAAGAGGATTCGGAGCTGAATCAGATGGTGATCGATACCATGGACCGGTCACTGGAGATTGTTAAGCAACAAGTAGAAGTGCAGCAATGGAAGCTGCGTGATATCGCCGAAGATGATGAGCATTTCCGCCAGCTGCTCCGCGAAGAACTGGCGAAAAGTTAAATAACGTGACGGCATGCCCATGAATAGATACGCTAAAAACATCACCGAACGGACCGAAATGGTTCGCCGGGAAGCGTTGCGACTGGGATTTGATGCCGTCGGCTTCGCACGGGCCCGGCGCCTGGAGAGAGAGGAGAGCAGGTTGGAGCAGTGGCTCAAAGAGGATCGCCATGGTACGATGCAATGGATGGAGAACCATTTCGAAAAGCGGGTGGATCCGCGGCGCCTGGTTCCCGGAGCCGTATCCGTTGTCTCCCTCATGATCAGTTATCACCAACCGGAACTGGCGGAAACACAGGTGACGTCGGATAACCCCAAAATATCCAAATACGCCCTGGGTGACGATTATCACAAAGTAGTGAAGGAGAAGCTTTTCGAGCTGTTTGAATTTACCGGTTCGGTGACAGGGAATATTGAGGGAAGGGTATTTGTCGATTCGGCTCCGGTTCTGGATAAAGCCTGGGCGGTGGAGTCCGGTATCGGATGGATGGGCAAGCACACCAATGTGATGAACCGCGAATGGGGATCCTGGTTTTTTCTCGCTGAAATGATTGTTGATGCCGAGTTTGATTACAGCGCCCCTGTTACCGACCACTGCGGAAGCTGCACCCGGTGTATTGATGCTTGTCCAACGGATGCTATCTATGAACCTTATAAGGTGGATGGCAGTAAGTGTATATCTTACTTTACGATAGAGCTGCGTGACGAAATCCCTGAAGAGTATCAGCAGCAGATGGGTGAGTGGATTTTCGGGTGTGATATCTGCCAGGATGTCTGCCCGTGGAACCGGAAAGCGAAACCCGGGGCCGAAGAACGGTTGTTTGCCCGACCGGAAAGTGCGGACCGCGATATCGACTACTGGGAGGAGCTGGACCTGGAGAAATACCGGGAGTTGTTCCGTAAAAGCACCGTCAAACGGGCGAAGTTCGACGGACTCAAACGGAACATCAAGGTAGCCGGTGCGAATCTCAGAAACCCTGAAAATGGGTATATAAAGGTCGCCTCCAGAGACGATTGGCGTTGACAAATGTCAATCTATTGCCCGGAATGCTCAGGCCGGATTATGTGAGACGGGTTGATCAGGGATTCAATTTCCTTTCACAGTGCTGTCTCACGCTATATCTGGCACACGCTGCGACTGCCTTACACGACGTCTGTCTTACACTTCGAGATACTCCTGAACTCCGGCCATTTCGACCATCAGATGGAACAGGTCGGTATTTCTGGTAATCGGACGCAACCGCTCGCTGCCGGGACCCATGGCGGCCAGTTCCACGTAATCAGCTGTATGGGATCCGCTAACCCAGTTAAAGGCCAGATAATTGGCGAATATTTGCCCCAGAGCCTGTGAAGGATTGCTCATTCCACGATTCAGGTTTTGATAGTCACCTGCTAACGATTGGCCAAGAATTTCAGCTTCGTCACGCCGGATTTCAATGCTCGAGTATTCCGCAATCAATTCACGGATTCTACTGACCGAACTATTTTCATCAAGTTGAGAAAGCATCCAGCTGTTGGTGTGTTGAAAGTCGGCAATTCGGTCGAACATGGGTTCACTGTCGTTGTAACCGGAACCTGTTCCACTTAATCCGGGATTGGCATTTCCGTGATCCGTGGTGATAATGAGCAGGGTGTCATCACGATTTTCGGCAAACTCCACCGCCTTTGCAATGGCATCATCAAAAGCAATTTGATCATAAATAAGTCCCGCAGCATCATTTCCATGAGCCGCATGATCCACACGGCCACCTTCGACTTGGAGGATGAATCCGTTTTGGTTTTGTGACAGGCGGGAGATGGCTGTTTCCGTCATCTCAGCCAAGGTAGGGATATCCCGGACGTATTCGTCGGTATTGATGTGATTAAGATTGTAAGGCAGGTGCCCTTCATAAAACACTCCTAACAGTTTTCCATTGTCAGGTGCCTGGAGCATTTCCTGCTTTTTTCGGGCAACGGTGTATCCGGCTTCTTCAAATTCCGTGTACAAGTTACGCCCGTCGTCACGGTGTTCGGGTGACAGATGCTGGTTGCCCCCTCCCAGTAACAAATCATATCCCCGTTCCAGGTATTGGGTGGCGATGGTTTGTTCGTTCCAGCGCTCCATGACATTGGCACCGAATCCGGCGGGGGTGGCATGGGTGATTCTGGTGGTGGTGGTCAGGCCTGTTGCTTTACCGGCATCACGAAAAATTTCGAGAATAGGTTTCAAAGCTTCGCCCTCTTCGGTCATATTAACACGACCATTGACAATTCGGTGGCCGGATCCCCAGGAACTGGAAGCGGAAGCCGAACCCGTAACTACGGAGTTTGCAGATGCCATATCCATGAGTGCGCGGTTCAATCTGTTTTCCTCATATAGTGATATCCACCGGGAAGGACGACCGTAATTTCTTCTTAGCATATGGTCGGCGGCAGTCAGGGTTCCGATGCTCATTCCGTCACTGACCATAAAAATAATATTTTTGATATCGCCGGATTTGGAACTGCCGTTCTGTGAGTTGCAGGCATGGAGGAAGCTGCCGCTACCCAGGAACAAGCCTGAAAGTGCCCCGGTTTTGAGAAAATCCCTTCGGTTGAAAGATCCGTTTTTATGATTTTTGGGTTGTGACATAACGATTGAAATATGATTGAGGAGAGAGGGTCATTTTTTAAAGAGAAAGTTACCAGTAATGTGCATGGTGGAAATACCGGGAACCAGTGATACATTCAGCCCTACCTGGAAGATATGTCTCCATATAAAGGGAATTTATGGGCGAAAATTACTATTTCCAGAATAATGAAAATTTGGTATGTAAAAAATTTGAAATGTTCTCTCCGGTCCGGCTGTTACAATTAGGTGAAAAATAATTAGGCAATCCCGTATGTTATATACCGGAAAACACAGAACCAAATTCACAGAACTCGTTAGTTAAAGGAGGTAGATCCCATATGATCAAGAATTCAATGCGTACGGTTTTTTTAATGGCGCTTGTCGGCTTGCTGTTTTTGCTGGTTGGTAATGCCGTAGGCGGACAAACCGGCATGGTGATAGCACTTGTTTTTGCGCTCTCCATGAACGCATTCAGTTATTGGTATTCAGATAAGCTGGTACTGAAAATGTATCAGGCGAAAGAAGTTACCAGAGATAATGCACCACAATTTTTCAGTATGGTTGAAGAGCTGGCTCAAAAGGCTGACCTGCCCATGCCCAAAGTCTATGTGATTCCCCAGCAGCAGCCCAATGCCTTTGCGACCGGGCGAAATCCGAAACACTCGGCTGTTGCTGCGACGCAGGGGATCTTGCAGAGCCTGAGCGAAAAAGAGCTCAGAGGGGTGATGGCACATGAATTGGCTCATATCAAAAATCGTGATATTTTGACCCAGACCATCGTCACTACCGTTGTGAGTGCGATAACACTGATTGCACAATTTGCAATTTTTCTGCCAATCGGGCGCGGAGGCGGGGATGGACCCAACCCGATAGTACTGATTCTTACCCTGATTCTCGCTCCGCTCGCGGCGGCTATGCTGCAAGCTGCGGTCTCCCGTACCCGGGAGTTTGAGGCTGACCGGGTTGGGGCCGAAATATGCGGTAGCGCAGAGAGCCTGGCAAGTGCTTTGAAAAAGATACAGACGTCGGTTGAGCGCATGCCGATGCAAGCATCAGAATCGACACAACGATCTACAGCACATATGTTTCCGGTGAATCCGTTTTCAGCTCGCGGAATGAGTAAGCTCTTCTCAACGCATCCGGACACCAACCTGCGGATAGAGAAACTCATGGCGATGGAAAAAACCGGTTCCTACTCATAATCTTTTTGAAAATGGAGTACGGAATCGGTACTATTGTCTAATGGATCTGAAATCAGGCAGCCCTGCATTGAGTAATCAGATGCAGATAACACTGTGTGTCACATTATGTGACCGGATTAAGAGTATCCTTTTGTTGCAAAGCACAAACGGGAGACAAAAAGACGGTAATGTTGATGTAAGGAGCGTCGGTCCGGATGGTCTTATCCTTACCAAATGCAATCAGAATAAAATGAAGGAACGATATGGGCTCACTTAATAAAGCAATGATCATCGGACGACTTGGGGCGGATCCCGAGGTTCGTTATACACAGAATAATACAGCAGTTGCCAATATGAGTGTGGCAACCAGCGATCGGTACAAAGATAAAAACGGGGAATGGCAGGAAACTACAGAGTGGCACCGGGTAGTAGTCTGGGGCCGTCTGGCTGAAGTTTGCCAACAGTATCTTACGAAAGGTTCTCAGGCCTATTTTGAAGGACCGATCCAGACCCGGTCATGGGAAGATAAAGATGGTCAGAAACAGTATACTACAGAAATCAAGGCACTTGCGATGCAAATGCTCGACAGTCGCGGGGAAGGTGGACAGGGCGGCGGTCCGTCGTCAGGCGCTGCACAAAAACCGCAGGGCAGCAAAGATTCAGCTAATGTCAGTGATGAAATCGTAGATGTGGATGACGATTTGCCGTTCTGAGACTGATTGCACTCCGGCTGGAAAAACAGGAACATATTATGGCCTGCCTGAATGACCTGGCCTCTTATGTGCTCGTGATATGCTGTCCGGCCCGGGTGGCACATCACGAGTTACATTTTCCTGATCATTGAAAAGTTAGAAAGGAGTGTGTCGGAAAATGTTTAATCCGTATCTTTAACAGTCATACACAATGTTAGCCAGTCGGTTGCATTGCAGCCAAATCGGCATGTGAGTAGCTTTTCACGTTCCACAATCAAACGTATTCAGCACCCTATTGGATATTCCATTATCGCTTCAGGCATTCATTTTCTCGAATCGGTTCTGGGCCTCAGCCGAAGGCAGCACCTTTGAAACTCTGTTGGCTAACCCGATCGATTTTGTCGTCCTGATCCTGGTTATTGTTCTCGGCCTGCTTTTCTCTGCGTTCTTCTCCGGAGCGGAGGTAGCTTTTTTCTCTCTGGACAAAAAGGTGGATCATGAGACCATAGAGGAGGCGAAAAAGGATCCGGCGCTTGCACGTGTTCTGCATATGCTGGAGCGTCCCCGCCAACTGTTAGCAACGGTGCTGATCGGCAATACCTTTGCCAATGTCATAACCGCAGTCGGAGCAGCGGTAGTTACGGGCAGAATGGTTGCAATGCTTGGCCTTCCCCAGTTGCTTGTCTTTTCCATCGAGATTGTCATATTGACCTTCGTGATTGTGATTCTGGCGGAAATCACTCCGAAACTGCTGGCCCTCAACAAACCTCTGGCCGTATCGCGGAAACTCAGCTGGCTGCTGTATTTCTTTTTTGTAATTCTTGCCCCATTTGCCAGCCTGATATCGCAGGGCACCCGGTTTTTGGAAAAAAGCATTCCACGTCCATCCGATTCCATCTCCTCCGATGATCTTAAAACAATTGCCGAGGTGGGGGAACTTCATGGTTCCATTCATGGAGATGAACGCGAAATCATTGAAAATGTCATTGAGTTTGGCAATACCTATGTGCGGGAAATAATGACCTCACGGGTCAATATTTCAGCAATCAATACGGAGAATACCCTTCGGGAAGTGTTGGATATGATTCGTGAAAAAGGTATCTCCAGATTGCCTCTGTATGAAAACGATCTGGATAATATCATTGGCATTATCCACTCCAAAGACCTGTTGCCATATATCAATTCTGTGCTTGGCGAAACAACCATAAACTGGAAAACACTGGCCCGGAAAGCCCTCTTTATACCGACTACAAAAAAACTGGATGATCTGTTGCGTGATTTTCAGCAACAGAAAACACACATTGCAATAGTGGTAGATGAGTACGGTGGTACGGAAGGGGTCATTACACTGGATGATGTACTGGAAGAGATCATTGGTGAAATCACCGATGAGTATACCGAACCGGTTGAACTTTACACGAGAAATAAATCAGGAAACTACCTTTTTGATGCCAAAATCGACCTCGACGATATGGCCGATATACTCTCCATGGACCTGACCACCGATGAGGATGAGTATGAGACTCTGGGAGGTTTGATTTACTATCTGCTGGAGCGTATTCCCGAAGAGGGAGAGACCATGGAGTTTAAAGGCCTGCTTCTGAAAGTAAATAAAATGGATAATAACCGGCTTCTAAAAGTGGAGGTGAAAATCCTCGATAAACCTGATTCAGAGACCAAACAAACAGACTCTCCGTCAAACTAACAGGACTGTAACAGATAATTATGATAGACCGATATTCACGAAAAGAAATGGCGTCCGTATGGACTGAGGAGCAACAGTTTCAATCCTGGCTGGAAGTGGAGCTGGCAGCCTGTAAAGCATGGAGCCGTTTGGGGGTCATTCCGGAAGATGATGTCAAAAAACTTTACGAAAATTCTACATTTGATGTAGATCGCATTCATGAAATTGAAGAACAGACACGTCATGATGTAGTGGCATTTACCCGGTCCGTTTCAGAATCACTTGGTGAGGAAAAAAAATGGGTCCATTACGGATTGACATCGACGGATGTTGTTGATACAGCTCTTGGTGTCCGTTTGAAAAAATCGAATGGAATCATTCGTGATGGCCTGAACCATTTTCTGTCGGTCCTGGCTGCTAAAGCCAATGAGCACAAATATACGGTAATGATGGGCCGCACACACGGAGTGCATGCCGAACCAACAACCTTCGGTCTGAAATGCGCTCTTTGGCACAACGAAATGAAAAGAAACCTTGAACGTTTTGAGCATGCCGCTTCGGATGTGGAGTTTGGGAAACTGTCCGGTGCCGTTGGAACTTTTGCCAATATTCCGCCGGAAGTGGAAGCCCATACCTGTGAAATACTCGGATTGCAGCCCGCGCCGGTCTCAACACAAACCCTTCAGCGGGACCGTCATGCACACTATATCTCCACACTTGCCCTGGTAGGCGCCACGATGGAGAAAATTGCGGTGGAAATCAGGCATCTTCAGAAAACCGAAACCCGTGAAGTTGAAGAGCAGTTTCGGAAAGGGCAGAAAGGTTCCTCTGCAATGCCGCACAAACGAAATCCGGTCAGCTCCGAAAATATTTCAGGTTGTGCCCGGGTCCTTCGCGGTTATATGGTCACCGCATTCGAAAATATCCCGCTATGGCACGAGCGTGACATATCCCACTCTGCCGCTGAGCGGATCATCATTCCGGATGCGCTCATCCTGCTGGATTACATGTTGAACCGGTTTGCCGGAGTCGTGGAGAACCTGGTCGTCTATCCGGAAAATATGTTGGCAAATATCGATAAGACACACGGTATCATTTTCTCTCAACGGCTGCTGCTGATGTTGATTGAGAAAGGCCTGTCCCGGGAAGATGCCTATGATCTGGTGCAGCCTCTGGCCATGAAAGCGTGGGAAGAGAAAATTCCGTTCCGTGGACTCGTTGACAATAACAAACGTATCTCAGGTTATTTAAGCTCCGCAGATATCGATGAAGCATTCGACCTGGCACACCACACAAGAAATGTGGATGCTATTTTCAAGAGAGCAGGTTTGTAGCCATTTCAAGCAGCTCCTTGCGCCTTATTTTGCCGAGCTCGGTTCGGGGAATCTCATTCACAGCGATGATCTCTTTTGGGATCTGGTAACCGGGAAGACGGGTTGACAGGAACTCCCGCAGGCTTTTTGACCCCATACGGGGTTCCTGGTGCGCTGTAACCACCAGCGCTACCAGCTTTTGCCCCCACTCAGCATCGGGCACTCCGGTGACCCCAACATCATCAATACCACTGATCTTAAGCAGTTCTGACTCCACTTCGGAGGCGCTCACATTTTGACCGCCAGTGATGATGATATCGGTTC
>SLLW01000024.1 GCA_007133875.1 Balneolales bacterium
ACCATCTGCAACCATTCGCAACCACCCGAAACCGGCCGCAAACGCCCGCATTACAAATCCGGACCATTTCCGTCCGCCGACTCCTCACCGGTAAAACCGGGAAAGGCTTTGATTTATTCAACATACTGCCTCAAAAAGTCATCCCACGCATTCACATATGCAGACCCTGTAAGTATGAACCCGTCATTGTGGCGTCCCTGCATCTCCAGCCATTTTTTGGGTTCCCCGGCCAAATCATAAAGGGCCTGGCCGTGCCGATAGGGAACAATATCATCATCCGGACTGTGAGCGATCATAACAGGCATGGTAATCTCATTCAGGTAATCACTGACGGGATACCGTATGTGCATCAACCATCGCACCGGAATAAAAGGATAAAGATCGGCTGCCAGATCGACGGCCGATGTAAAGGTTGATTCCAGAACAAGCGCGCCGGCATCTACTTCGGAGGCAAGCCATGCTGCAACACCGCCGCCCAGCGATCGTCCGAAAAGTATGATCTTATCGGGATTCTCGTCCCTGACTTCGGTCATATAGCGCCAGGCAGCAGCAGCATCGTGGTAGGTTCCGGCTTCGGACGGACTGCCCTCGCTTTTTCCATACCCCCGGTAGTCGAAAATCATCACATTCAATCCCAGCGAGTGAAATTGCCGGATACTCTCGATCCGACCGGAAATATTGCCGGCATTCCCATGAAAAAAGAGTATGGATCCGCGGGCATCTTCCACCGGGATATACCAGCCGTGCAACCGTTTTTCATCATCCGTATGGAAATAGAGATTTTCGTATTCCATTCCATGGTTATCGGGGGTTGTTGTGATCGTACGGCTGGGGAAAAAGACAAAGGCCGTCTGAAAAAGGTACATCAGAACCAGTATAACCGTGTACCCGCCGACCGCGACAATCAACAACCAGAATATTACTGATCCTGTTCCCATTTTCGACTTTTGTGCCATGTTCATTCAATGCGGTAATGCGCAGAATTACATCCATAAATATTCAGCCAGGATCCCGGGCTTGTCTGCAAACTCACCTTCTGGTGACAGGAAATACAATCACATTCCTCATGAATACAATCCAATCTGCATTAAACCGACCCTTCATGTAAATGCAACTGCCTTTTGATCCTTCGGGCTGCCCAGATATTCACGAATCCCCCCAGGATGCAAACAACTCCGGTAAACTGACCGGTAATACCCGGCAATGTCACCATGCCCCAGAAGGTATAAAGATTCTGAAACCCGGTCAGAATTACCACAATACCTGTGGTCAACAATGCATAATAAATGATTTTACGTCCCATGGGTTACCGTATTTAGCGTATCGGGTGTATGGAATAATATACACGATGTATCAGTGAGATCCGGATTAGAATATTGTTATATGGCTGGCACTGTTGTGCCGGGGACCGGATTCCCGTAACCGGCACGAAGCCTGTTTCCTGATGTGTCACCATCCCCCCACCCGCACCCGATAACGCCAGTAAGTCAATTACAAACCGGGCATGCAATTTCGGGTTATAACGCTTTGTACTCCTGCAGGCAGTAATGGATAGCTCCGCCTGAATGCAGTCGG
The DNA here is from genome assembly GCA_007133875.1 of Balneolales bacterium. GTDB lineage: Bacteria > Bacteroidota > Rhodothermia > Balneolales > Natronogracilivirgulaceae > SLLW01. Next base: position 1,576 of record SLLW01000024.1, read on the forward strand.
CTCTGGTACAGCCGGAACCGGTCCACATGAAAGGTGGTATGATACCGGGACGACTCTCCGTTAAAAAACTGATCGAGGACCTGCTCCAGAGGCGGCGGTGGCGGACCGTCCTTTCCGGCCTTGTCGTTTTTCCGGATGCGGCCCAAAGTTACGTGAGGATGAAATGTGCGGTTTTCGTTTGGAACCCCGGCCCGGTACAGTTCCTGCTGCATCGCATCATAGAGCTCATTCAAAATGGCATGGTACGGCACACCGGCCCAGAGTATCGACGGACTTCCCATACCGGGAAAGGATCCGGTTCCGCTTATCGTAATATCAAAGGGACTGAATGATACATGAGAGAGTGCCTGAATGACCCTTCGCGTTTTCGCTTTGTCTGTCTCGCCGATATACCGCATAGTCATATGCAGCTGGGACTCCGGTGTCAAACGGATATCCGGATGATGAGGCTGAATGGCGGCCAGTTCACTCCGAACCTTGTCGGGCAGGGTGATGGCGGTAAACAATCGCATAACTTCCTTTCTGATTCAGTAGCGTACTTCAAAACGATCATAAATGGTATCGGGGTCAACCGGATACCGTTCCACACGATCCACATGTGCAAATGACGGGCCCGTTCGGCAGGCTGCTTCCACCGAGCCGACATCCGCCGGCTTGCCCTGAAGCATCACCTCCACGGAACCATCACTGCGATTCCGTATCCATCCGGTCACTGATCGTTGTTGGGCGTGGTTGTTTACAAAATTCCGAAACCCCACTCCCTGAACCCGGCCGTAAATATGGAGCAGGTGTGTTACTATGTGATTCATAATCTTAAAATATTGTACCTTTCACTGTTTTCCTAACAAAACCCTGACAACCTGAGTTCTGTTGCTCCCGAGAAAATCCATGTAATCCATGATCTACGAACTGCTTATAACGTTGGCCGGAGCAGTGCTTCTCTATGCCGGGGCAGAATCGCTGGTGCGCAGCAGTGTTTCACTCTCCAACCGGTTTCGTATCCCACCCATGCTTATCGGGCTGGTGATTATCGGCCTGGGAACCAGCAGCCCGGAGCTGGTGGTGAGTATAGAAGCTACTCTGAAAGGAAGCGGGGAAATAGCGGTCGGAAATGTAGTCGGATCCAATATCAGCAATATTGCCCTGATCCTGGGAATCGCCGCTCTCATCTGGCCGGTCAGGGTGGCCAGAAACCTGATCTCCATTGAAGTACCCGTACTGATCGCTGCCTCCCTGCTCATGGCCATTCTGGTTTATAATGGATGGGTCACCCGCATCAACGGGCTGTTGATGCTGGCGGGTCTTGGCGCTTATATCATCTTCAAAATTCGATCCCACTCGGCCCGGACTTATCCTGAAACAGAAGAGTGGAAAGGGGCAAAACGTGGAATCCGGTCATTCTGGCTGGTTCTCGGCACCCTGGCCGGGCTTATTTTGTTGATTTTCGGCGCGGAGCTGATGATCACCGGTGCTATCGGCCTGGCCGAAACGTATCAACTCAGTGAAGCGGTTATCGGCCTGACCATTGTCGCTGTTGGTACCAGCCTGCCCGAATTGGCCACAGCTATCTCGGCGGCACTTCGCAAACAGGGAGACCTTATCCTCGGCGGATTGATCGGGTCCAACATCCTCAACATCCTGTTTGTGCTCGGTATCACGGCTGTCGTCCGGCCCATCGAACTGACCGATATCACCAGCATTGACTTGTTGCTGATGACCCTGCTCGCTGTCATTATCTGGCCGATTTTTCGCAGTGACTATCTGGTGAGCCGGTTCGAAGGTGTTGTTCTGCTGTTGATTTACACAGGGTATATCGCCTGGTTGTTTATCCGATAATCATTCCGCAAAATGGGCCGAGTTGAATCTTGCATTGGCCGCCGGTTGTGTGTGCGGCTGCTGTCGGGTTGCCCACTGCCCCGCTATCACTCGCTGCTCTGGTATCACCCGCTTTACCGGTGTCATCTGCTTTCCCGTCATCCAGCAGATTCCGGAATTTCCGGCCGGATGAAACCGGAACAGAGACCTCCACCACCCCGTCACCGTTATGCACGGCAACCAGCACCTCCCGATCATCATGATGCCGGCGATAGACGATCACATTCTGTCCGTCATCGATCCGTACCGTCTCATAATCACCGTAACGAAGCGCCGGATTTTCGTTGCGCAGCCGGGCTAGCTTCCGGTACCAGGCATGCAGCGTTTCATCAAACGCCACCGTATCCGCCTTGCCGCGCGGGGATCCGTCCGGCAGTATCGACTCCGGCTCATACTCGTAGTCGGGCCATACCATCGGTTTGCGGCAACAGGGATCATTGGCGCCCCACATGCCCGACTCGTCACCGTAATAGATCATCGGTGCTCCCGGGAAGGTGAACTGGACCAGAACCATCAGACGTTTAATCCGTATTTCATCGGATGTCGGCTTGCGGGTATCGTAATCCTCATTGCCGGCTCGTTTTGACCAGTTGAAGAAGTCCGCCCATCCGCGTCCGCCGCCCGGCTCACGATTCACAATACGCGATCCGACCCGGTCGGTATCGTGCGACCCGAGCAGATTCTGCATAACATGGGGTACCGGCGCGGGGAATGCCGTCATCAGTTCTTCCAGCCGACCGGCAAACTGCGTTGCGGTTGACCGATGCTCGCCGGTCCAGATGAAATAGTCGTTACAAGTAAACTGAAAGTTGTAATTCATGACCGCATCAAACTCATCCCCCTTCACATACGGGTATGTTTTTTCGATTGTGTCGATCACTTCGCCGGTCAGATACGCATCCGGATTGATCGACCGGACGTGTTTCCGCCACGCCTTCCAGAACGGATGTTTCACACAAAATGCCACATCAAGCCGCCATCCATCCACCCCGCTGAACAGATCGCCGTTGCCGAACGGATCCATCCAGCGCCGTGTGATTTCAAAAATGTACTCGCGCGGCCCCTCAACAATTCCGCGCCGATCCTCCCGCAGCTCCGGCAACTCGTTGAATCCCTCCCAGGTGCGTACGTCAAAACCGGGCCGGAACGGCGAAGCCGGATCATAGCTGTGCGGATCATCCGCCCAGGAAGCCACATCCATCCAGTCGCGGTAGTCCGAATTCTGCTGCCGCTTGAGTATATCCTGATAAATCCAGCTGGTCAGCCCCATGTGGTTGAAAACCCCGTCAAGAATGATGTACATGCCCCGCTGGTGGACTTCTTCGTTGAGTTGCAGGAGCAGTTCATCGGCCGATGTCCATTCCCAGGTGGAGGGGTCGCCCGGTGTTTCCCGGTTGATGATTTTGCGGTCGCCTTCCGGATCGGGCCCGAAGCCGGGATCAACATGGTGGTAGGTGGCCGCGTCATATTTATGGGCTGATGGCGCCTGAAACACCGGATTCAGGTAGATGCCACCGACCCCGAGATCTTCCAGGTAATCGAGTTTGTCAATAACTCCCTGCAGGTCTCCGCCATAGCGCCGCCGCTGAATATTAAACCAGATATCCTTGCCGTTTTCCCGCTCCCAGGGTTGCAGTTTGTACCAGTCCGCCCCCCATGGATGACGCTCCAGCGGTGAGGTATGATCGTGCGGCCAGGCATGTTTCTGGTCGATGGCCCGTGGCGTGTTGTTCGGATCGCCGTTGCGGAACCGTTCCGGCATGATTTGATACCAGACAATACCCCGGGACCAGGCGGGAACATCGGGACGGATGGTGCTTTTCGTCATATTAGATTGATACGGTTTACGGAACAGGAACCGGCTCAAGCTACAGGATAATAATTACTTAATGATAAACTTAAACTGTCGATAACAGGCAAGTATCTCATGCAGATAAACTGTAACGGAACGCTCCCGTATTGAATTCGCAAAAGAATACAAATTAACGGTAACAGAAATCAAATACTGAAAATAAAAACAGTACTGATCCGCAGGTATGTATACCCTCAATATTTGCACGATCTTTATTTGGCCCTATTCACCCATCATAAAAACAGATCCTGTGAAACAAAAATGAGTGGGATCAATCTCTGGCACACACGCGAATAATAATAAAAATTCATGGCATACTTTGTGACCTTAGAACCGAAGATCACGACGTGAAATCGAAACATGTAAACTGATGAAAAAAAAATCTACGACCATTCCAACCGTACTGATTCTCATACTCCTATTCGCCCCGGGGGCCTTGGCACAACATGTCATTGGATTTTCCGGAGGTTCTTTCGAAGGGGTCAATGCAAGTCTTACTTTTTCGGCCGGAGAGGCGGTATCAGGCTCGTTTCAAAATGCATCCATACAGATTAGCAACAGCACACTCGGTGGCGGATCCCTGCAGCCAACCTCCGTCGCGGAGCCGGACAGCGAGTTGCCTGTGGTATACCGGCTCCGTCAAAATTATCCCAATCCGTTCAACCCGTCGACCACCATTTCCTACGACCTGCCGAAACAGGCATCGGTCCGGCTGGAGGTCTACAATACCATCGGCAGCCGGATTGCCGTGCTGGAGAATGCCACACTGGAAGCCGGAACACACAACATCACATTCGATGCCTCCCGCTTTTCCAGTGGTGTCTATCTCTATCGGCTGACCGCGAACGGCACCACCATCGATACACGCACAATGACACTTCTCAAATAACCCGGTGATTCCGCTGCATCGACATCACCCCTCAGAAGTTATCCAGTAGCCAAATCGGATATAATTAACATGATATGCCCATGATGGGCACATGCTCTGACACACATGCGAATGATTAAAAACTGTCATCACATTATATCTGACCTTGGAACCGAAGATCACAAAGTGAAATCCAAAAAAATAAAACAGATGAAAACTCCTGCTACACTCTCAATTCTGGCCCTGTTAAGCATCTTCATTATCAGTGATGCCGCCGCGCAAGTACCCTCCGGATTCAATTTTCAGGCGGTCGCCCGCGACGGCAGCGGCAACCTTCTGACCAATCAGGATATCGGTGTGCGCATTGAAATTCTGGAAGTTTCCGATGACGGATCAGCCGTTTATTCCGAAACGCACCTGGTCAACTCGGGAAATGACGGATTACTGCATCTGGTCATCGGTCAGGGTGATTCCCAGGATGATTTTTCCGCGGTCAACTGGGCCGGTGAGTCTCATTTTGTGCGGCTGGCGATAGATCCATCCGGCGGGTCCAACTACGAAGAACTCGGTGTCACCCAGCTTTTCTCGGTGCCGTATGCCATGGTAGCCCACAATGTGATCGAAGGTTATTCGGTCGGTGAAGAGGCGATCACCGAATACCATCTCAATACATCCGATGGGGACACCTCATTCACCATCCATGCATCCGGAAGCGAAAGCCTCTCCGCCCTCAGGGTAAATGCCAATACCGATGACCAGAATGTCGGTATCCGCAGCAACGCCCAGTCGGAGAGCAGTTCATCCCAGATTCAGGTCGGGGTCTGGGGGACAGCCATGGGTGATGCCACCGGGTCCCATTATGCACTACTCGGACAGAGCAGCAGCCAGGGCCGGTACAATTACGGCGCATATGGCAGTGCCTCCGGCGAAGGCTCCGGCGAGATTGTCTATATCGGTGATGAGGATGAATTTGCAGGATCCTTCAATATTGGTGGCGGGTTCTACTCCTCCGGCAACATTAACGGGAACCTGGGTGTCGAAGGTGTAGCCAGTGGCTCGGCAGGTGAACGGGTCAATATCGGTGTGGAAGGCCGGGCCATTGCCACTTCCGGCGCCGAAAACATTGGGGTCAATGGCTTCGCCGAAGGGTCAACCCATGTCAATTTTGCCACTTCCGGAATAGCGGAAGGCGAACATGGTCGTAATGTCGCAATCCGCGGATTGGCATTTAACGGTGACGCGAATATCGGAGGTTATTTCCGTGCCGCAGATACCGCGGCGGTATTTCACGGTCCGGTCACGGTCGTCAACAGTGAACTGATCGTTAACGGAAACATCACACATACCGGTGATATCAATCAAACCTCAGACCGTAACCTGAAAGCAGAAATCGAACCGCTCCGTGTCGGATTGGCTGCTATTATGCAGCTGCGTCCCAAAACGTACCGGTTTCGCGGCGACGGCTCCTATAAGGGAATGACACTGGCTCCCGGCAAGCGGATGGGACTCATTGCCCAGGATGTTGCACACGTGCTGCCTGCGCTGGTCACAACAAAAACCCATCAGTACACCGAAGAAGTTTGGGTGGATGCCGATGCCGCCGGCCCTGACAGTCACACAGGATCCGGCAGTGCTGAAACGGTGCAAAAGACCATGGAATACCAGTCGATGAACTACACCGAACTGATTCCCGTACTGATCAAGGCTGTTCAGGAACAACAGGAAGAGATTGAACTGCTGCGCGAAGAGCTTGCCCGGATGCGGGAGTAAAACCGGGTTCGTGTTTCTTTGCGGATATTGATTTCGAATACGCTCCGTCCGAGAGTCGGGTATGACCGGCTACGGCCGGCTCTCTGACGGGATGCGTTTGGCTCTCCCGTGTCATGGATGTGACGCCCCGTCCTGTCCAACCGGGGACTCTGCCGGATTATGTAGCAGGCCCCGGAATCATAACACAGATGTCCCGTTCAACACAGATGTCCCGATCAACGTGCGCTCCAGAGTCAGACACATGGAATTACCTGTACAAAACGATATATTGGGAAAATAAAAAATCACCCGTAACATCATCCCGCAAACGGAGGAAAGGACGCATCAGTGCTACAACATCTGGCTTATAACTGGTTTCTTGTTTTCTACAGCGTACTGGCCCTGTTGCTGATCATCCAGGGCCTCATCTGGCTGATTCGCCCGGCTCCTTTTTACTACTCACTGCGGGATGCCGCCGGTTATGAACGCCGCCCGGCGGCCTTGCTCAAATCGGCCCGATACCTCTTCCTTTTTTCCACAGTATCGCTCATTTTTGCTTTTATCATGCGATCTGTCATTGATATTGTCTTTACGCTCGGGTTGGTCAGCCTCTCGTTTACGTTCCTGACCCTGCTGGGCCGATGGCCGCACATCCGCGTACTGATACCGGAACACCCCGCTTCCATGATGCGCATTTTGCGTTATCTCGGGCTTTTCGGATTATCAACAGCGCTGGTGCTTTCCCTGCTTGTCTACCGGATTGTCGTCTTCGCCTGACCGGCTGCACCCTGAATCCACCTCACACATGGCGTTTATCAAATCGGGACATCACGGATTATTTCTGCCGGATGCGGGAGTTGCTTTCGACGGGCCCGTTCCCCGGGAGCATGAGGGTTCGGTGTTTATCTCTCATGCCCATGCCGATCATACCCCGCAAAGCCGCAAGCTGACCGTTTTTGCCTCTCCCGCGACAGCGGATCTGATGCGTGCCCGGGGTCATACCGGAACCATCCATCCGGTCCCGTTTGGCGAAACGGT
>SLLW01000358.1 GCA_007133875.1 Balneolales bacterium
AGGGGCTTTCCGCCGCACTCTATATGGTACGGATACAGGCACTTGTCCATTTGATCGTGGAAAAACTGGATCCGGATCCAAAAGAGCTGTTTGCCCATCTCAACGATTATATCAAATCCGGAAAGAAAGACAAGACGTTTGTCACCGCATGTGTTGCACTGTTTCCGGGTGACGGATCCCCGGTTAAAATGTGCAGGGCCGGACATAACCCTCCTCTGTACTACAACGCAGCAAGAGAATCGGTCAGCGAATTGCGATCACCCGGGCTTGCGCTTGGAATGGCCAACTCCAAAGTTTTCAAAAAACAGCTTGCCGAGATTTCCATTACGATGAAACCCGGTGATCATCTGCTTTTTTATACGGATGGATTGACCGAAGCTCGAAACGAGTTGAAAGAGCAGTATGACGATTACCGGTTGCAGCAACTTTTTGAGTTGTACGGCTCGCTGAACTGCACAACCATCCGGCATAAAATACACCTGGCCCTGGAGGAGTTCATTCAGGGGGCAAAACTGGCCGATGACATCACCTTCACCTGTATTCAGAAACATCAATAAGATCCATGACTTCAGCGACAATATTTTCAGCTGTGAGTCCCAGTTTTTCATAGATGGTCTGAAACGGTGCCGATGCTCCAAACTGGTCAAGGCTGATGGATACCCCGTCATCCCCAATCCACTCGGACCAACCCATTGATGAACCTGCCTCAATGGATACTTTGGCAATATTGCCGTCAGGCAGAATGGATTCACGATATTCCAGTGATTGTCCGCGAAACAGTTCCCAGCTGGGCATTGAGACCACCCGGGTCTGAATATTTTTCTTCATCAGAAGTTCTCTGGCTTCAACCGCAAACTGAACTTCAGAACCGGAACCAACAAGAAGGACTTCAGGATCGCCATTTTCGGCGTCTGCCAGGATGTACGCTCCTTTTTCAAGCATTGATGCCGGAGCACAGGTTTTCCGGTCGAGTACCGGCAGGGATTGCCGGCTGAGGGCGAGCAGTGTTGGCCCATCTGTGCGTTCCAGTGCCACTTTCCAGGCAAAAGCTGTTTCATTGGCATCACACGGCCTGATAATCACCACATTTGGCATTGCACGCAGTGAGGCAAGGTGTTCTACCGGCTGATGGGTTGGGCCGTCCTCTCCAAGACCGACACTGTCATGGGTAAATATTCCAATAGTCGGAATATTGGAAAGGGCAGCCAGACGGATAGCGGGCCGGCAGTAGTCGGAGAATATCATAAACGTGCCGCCAAATGGACGGACACCGCCATGCAGTGCGATTCCATTCATAGCTCCCCACATGGCATGCTCACGCACACCGTAATGGAGATATCTTCCGGTCCTGTTATCGGATGAGAATACACCGACATCCTTCGATTTCGTATTGTTACTTGGGGTGAGATCAGCAGAACCACCAAACATATTGGGAATGGCTTTCATACAGGCATCAATGACAACGCCGGATGCTTTTCTGGTTGCCATTCCTTTGGTATCGGGCTCAAACACCGGAAGGATATCACATATTCCGTTCTGCACTTTCTGGATATGACGATGGAAGAGTTCTGACTTCTCCGGATACTTAGCACTTAGCATGTCAAGTCTTTGGTGCCAGGAGTTTTCCGACTCTTTTCCTTTTTTCAGCGCTAATCGATAATAGTCGAGTACGTCTTTATCGACCTGAAATTTCACATCAGGATTCAGCCCAAGCTTCTCTTTGGTCAGTTTGATTTCATCCTTGCCCAATGGAGCGCCATGAGATGCTGCTGTTCCTTCCTTGCTTGGACTGCCGTATCCAATACGGGTTTTGCATAAAATGAGCGTAGGTTTCGTTTTTTCATGTTGTGCTTTTACAATGGCATCCCGGATGGCGTCCCGGTCGTGGCCGTCAATACGAATACAGTGCCACCCATAAGCTTCAAATCGTTTGTTTACATCTTCCGTATAAGCGAGATCCGTTGAGCCGTCAATGGAAATACTGTTATTATCATAAAAGCAGATCAGTTTTCCCAGTTTGAGATGGCCGGCAAGGGATGCCGCTTCATGGCTGAGCCCTTCCATAAGGTCTCCGTCACTGACGATAGCATACGTAAAGTGGTCAACTACAGAGATTTTCCCCACATTAACTTTTGCTGCAAGATGTGATTCGGCGATTGCAAATCCGACACTATTTGCCAGTCCCTGTCCCAATGGGCCGGTTGTGGTTTCCACTCCGTTCGTTAACCCATATTCCGGATGGCCCGGGGTTTTACTGTTCCACTGCCGGAACTGCTTGAGCTGATTAAGTGACAGCTGGTAACCGGTTAGATGCAGCAGGCTGTAGAGCAGCATCGAGCCATGGCCGGCTGATAAAATAAAACGGTCACGATCGAACCAGTCGGGATGGGCAGGGTTATGTTTCAGAAACCCGGTCCACAGCACAAAAGCGACATCGGCCATACCCATTGGCAAACCAGGGTGGCCGGAATTTGCTTCTTCCACACTATCAATTGCCAAGCCTCTAATGGTATTGACACACTTCTGCTCCAGCTCTGGCAGTCTCTTTGGGACCATAAAAACCCTGTGCTTTTTTAAATCACTCTATCCGTATGAATGATAGAATACAACCTTCTGCTTAGTAAGGCAAAATGAATTGATACATTTGTCGTGTGTATTACCAATTCGTTTCGCTCCCCCCATAAAAAAAGACCCCACAGCTGTTTTAAGCCAATGGGGTCTTGAACCAATAGCGTAATAAAATCAATTGCAATTTAACTCATGCTCAATCTCGTGTTGAGCAGGTGACTGGAAATCACCAAAGAGTGCATTTTCAAATGCATTACATGCTGCTGATTCGTTTTCAAGTCCTTTATGTGCCATTCCAAGTTCAAAATAGATCCTGGCCTGATCGGCACGTCCACCATCCTCCAATTCAAGGGCACGTTCGGCACTTTCGAGGGCATCGCTGAAACGTTCAAGGTAGTTGTAGGCTTCAGCAAAACGATAATGCATACTGGCGCTTTCACCGTAACCTGATGCACGGTTCAACAAATCCAGTGCCCGGTTGTAGTTTTCCTCTTCGATAGCCTGAGAAGCACGATAAACCATATAGTCTCTTGCAGCACGTTGACCGCGCTGGACATTCTCTTCATCCCCTTCTTCCCGGGCAAGTTCAATGGATGTGTCAAAATTTTCCAATGCAGAATCCAGATCTCCAATCCGGCGATGAACCAGGCCTTTTTGGTAGTAGGCGGTCACATAATTCGGCCTGAGTTCAATGGCACGGTCATAGTACTCAAGTGCCCTGTCGTTATTTTCTTCCCGAAAATGATGGTTTCCAAGGTTCAGGTAGAGTGGCGGGAGGTTTCCCTGAGCTCTGCTGAGTATCTGGTCATCACCGTACTCTTCGGCCAGTTCAATGGTATTTTCAAATGCTTCAATGGCATTTTCCAGCTCCCGTGCCCTGACAAGCTGCGCGGCGTGCATAAAAGCGAGTCGGGGGATCTGTCCGATGGCACGATCACGAATATCATCCGCTTCGGATCCGACTTGTTCGGCAATTGCTATGGTTTCCTTGAACTTTTCAATGGCGGCCAGATTATCCCCTTCTTCGTTATAGAGAACAAAACCTTCATTGAACGTATTAATCGCTTCTTCACGGTTTTGGGCCTCCGCCAGTCCATATGCAGAGATAGTGAACATTACAACGATTAAGAGGGTTAACGAGCTTGTTACAGCTTTCATAAGTCGATTTTTGTAATTCGTATTTGTATAAACCTGTGCTGCGTTTGTATATATATATAAAAACGCATGCAATATCATTATTCGTACTACAGGGTGCACAATTTAACATATTATCATTTATTTATGCTAAAAAAAATCATAATAATGCCACTCTACTCCATTGAATGATTAAAAATTGGGTCTGAGTTTATTATTTTCGTAAAAATTGAATATGATGGATGTCGCTTCCTCAGGATCATCGGTCAGATGAAATAATTCCATATCAGCCGAATCTATGGTTTTTTCTTGGACCATCGTCTCTTTCATCCAGTCAATAAGTCCCGCCCAGTAATCTTTGCCCATCAAAACGATGGGAAACTGATGAATTTTCTTGGTCTGAATGAGCGTCATTGCTTCAAAAAACTCATCGAGCGTACCCAGGCCACCCGGTAAAACAACAAACCCCTGGGCGTATTTGACAAACATCACCTTTCGTGCAAAGAAATAGTTGAAATCTATCCGGTACTCCTTTTGAATGTAACTGTTACCCTGATCCTCGTGTGGCAGTGATATACACAATCCGACGGAGGTTCCATCGGCCAGGTTGGCCCCTCGGTTACCGGCTTCCATAATACCGGGTCCGCCTCCGGTAATGATTCCAAATCCGGTATCGGCGAGATGTCGGGCTGTCTCCACCGCCATCTGATAATAAGGGGTACCTTTCTGAAGCCGGGCTGAGCCAAAAAAGGAGACCGAAGGACCTACGCGTGACATACGCTCATATCCATCCACAAACTCCCCCATCACCTTAAAAACACTCCACACATCTTTTTCGAACCGGGTGTCGTATCTGCTTTGTATCTGTTTTCTTTTTTTCTCCATGTAAGCCTGAAAAATTATGTTTTTTTCGATCATGGGAGCTGCAGTCGAAATGTGACCGCGACTCCTTTGTTAACTGATTGATGCGAATATAGTTGTGTTTTTGAACCGGATTGATCCGGCAATACATTCATGGATGGTTGCTCAATGAAAAAATTGGCGCTCAGATCATCACTGACATCAAAATCGCGCATATGGGCAAAGACATACGCATCTACAAGATTCAGGCCATAAGCAAGAGCAATTCCGATAAAACTCAGGTCACGCCGGTTCCGGAAGCTGTTTCTTGTAAATTGAAGGGATTGCGGATTGGTATTGGGATCAATATGACCGGGTGTAGGGCCAAATTTCATATCATCAGAATGAGTGTTGTAATAGGCGGCCCGGTAATCTTTGTAATACTGGTCCATCATATAACTGTAGTAGGTCAATCCGGCAAGCAATCCATATATAATAGGAACTTTCCAGGTCTGTCCATTCACAACCTGTCCCCAGCCGGGCACGATCATTGATTTCCGGAGTACGGATGATGGACTGGGTACGGTGTCCGGCAGCGTCACGGCATCATTATCCGCATTCGTCGCACGGGTGCGGACAACAGGGGTGTATCGCATTTGCAGGGATGGCTTGTGAAAATTATAATCACGCTGATGCAACAGCCGATCCGGGTTGGGTGAGGGACCCTGTTGTTGGTACCGAACTGATTCCTGTTCTTGTGCCTGTGTTGCTCCAGCAATTAGCAACAGAACCGTGAACAGGAGGATCAGGAAAAAAAGCCCGTGAAATGATCTGTTTTGTTTGAAATAATCATTCACCGGATTCCAGTATAGATATAAGACGCTCGAGGTCATCATCCGAATAATATTCAAACCGGATTTCCCCGCCTTTATTTTTCTTCTTGATATTGACCCGGGTACTGAATTTGTTACGCAGCCGGTTTGAAATCTCCATCAATTGCACATCTTTCTGTTCTTTCTTGTCCAGCAGCTTGTTACGGGGTTTGTTTTTCTTGTCCAGTTTTCTGACGGCTTCTTCAATCTGCCGCACTGACCAATCTTCCTCGATGGCTTTATCCAGCAGGCGGTCCTGTACTTTTGGATCATCAATGGTAATCAATGTGCGGGCATGGCCGGTCGAAATGGCGTTGGTTTTCAACGCAGACTGAATTTTTGGCCTGAGGCTGAGCAATCGCAGCATGTTGGCCACCGTAGAACGGTTTTTACCCAACTTTTTGGCAACCTGATCCTGTGTAAAGCTGCACTCTTCGAGTAATCGCTTGTACCCGAGAGCGACTTCGATCGGGTTCAGCTGTTCACGCTGAACGTTTTCGATCAGTGCAAATGCCACTACATCATCGTCATCCACTTCGCGAACATATGCCGGAATGGTTGAAATTCCTGCCATTTTCGTAGCCCGAAGACGACGCTCCCCGCTAATCAACTCATATTTGTCACTCCCAATGGAACGGACCGTAACGGGCTGGATCAAACCATGCATCCGGATCGAGTCAGACAATTCCTGGAGTTTAATCTCATCAAAATCTTCTCTGGGCTGATGCGGATTCGGACGGATATCGGTAACCGGAACACTCAGAGTAACATTTACCCGCTTCAGTACCTCTTCCTTGCTGGAATCCGGCTTGTTGTTTGTACTTTTTTTATCACCGGATAATGCATCATCCGGAAAATACGCTCCTAATCCTCTGCCCAATACTTTTTTTGCCATGATATATCACTTTACCATTGAATCACGAAACCTGTTTACTCTTGTCGGTAAATACAGAACTGTTTTTGAAAAGTTTTTTATTCCGGGTAACTATTTCACGAGCAAGAGCAAGATAGTTTTTCGAACCCATTGAGACCGAGTCATACAGCAATACCGGTTTTCCAAAGCTGGGTGCTTCAGCAAGGCGTATATTCCTGGAGATTACGGTTTCGAAAACACGATTGTCGAAGTACCGTTTCACTTCATCGGCAACCTGGTTTGAGAGCCTGGTACGGGTATCATACATGGTCAGGACAACCCCTTCGATATCGAGTCCGGTGTTCAGGTGTTGTCTGACAATTTTAATGGTATTCAGAAGTTGTCCGAGCCCTTCCAATGCGAAGTATTCGCACTGTACGGGAATAAGAACCGAGTCGGATGCGGTTAAGGCATTGATGGTGAGAAGGCCCAGTGACGGAGGGCAGTCAATGATGATGAAATCATAGTCATCCCGGATATTCTCAATGGCTTTCCGGAGAATTTTCTCACGTTGCGGCCTGTCAACCATTTCGATTTCGGCACCTACCAGATTGATATGGGACGGGATGAGATCAAGAAATGGAAGTTCGGTCTTCATAACCGTCTCACCGGCATCAAACCCCTCAACAAGAACCTGGTAGATGGAGTGTTCAATTGCCTTGTATTCGAAACCCGTACCACTTGTTGAATTGCTCTGAGGATCGATATCAATCAGTAAGGTCGTGTGTTCAATTGCTGCCAGACTTGCCGCAAGATTTATCGCCGTAGTTGTTTTACCTACACCACCTTTCTGGTTTGCAACAGATATGACTTTTCCCATATAAAGAATAAAATTATAAAATCTGAGGGTAGTACTGATTTCTTTGATCAGTCACCATGTTTCCTCAGTGTGTAAAGGTAAGAATATTATTGGAAAGGTGGCAGTCCCAAAACTGAGGAATCACGATATTTATATGCCATATGCCGCGAAATGTAAATATCAGGAAATGATTAAGAAACGAGGGCAACAGGCAGGAAATTAATAATCGATACCAGTCAGTTGAAAGTCCCGGATGGATGGTGTAATGACCATTTGTTCTGGGGGGCGGCTGGCCGGTGTGGATATGCCGTTTTCCAATGTATCGGAATTCCTTACCCCCTCCTGATCCCCGGCTGATCCGATCAGAATCATATTCCCGCGGTTATTCCAGAACGTCAGAGTCTCTTCAAAAGATTCCATGATGGGATGCAATGCACCTGCCTGGCTTCCGGTTTCGGCAATATCGGTTGCGATGACAGCACTCTGTGAACTCTCCTCGTTGAGCAATAAATAAGCTGTGGAAATCAACAGGCTGAATATGACCACAGCCGCAGTTGCCATCAAGCCGGGATTCTTCCATCGGCTTCCAAAAAGCTGCTGCTGATTGGAATGCACGGTTGCCTGGTTGATGATTGCTGCCGAGATATTCTCCGGAGGTTCCAGTTCCGGCATTTTTTTTAATTTACGCCAGGTACTTTTTAGACTCTCCACTTCGATGAGCAGGTTTTGATCCTGCAACATAGCCTGCTCAACGAGGGTTACTTCAGACGGATCCAGTTCGTCGAAAACATACTTAACACATAGTTCATCGACGTTCGACATGTTTGGCTTCTTTTCCATGTTCTTTGTCAAACATTTTTCTCAGATTAATCAGAGCGTACCTCATTCTTCCCAATGCGGTATTTATAGATACATTGGTCAATTCGGCAATCTCCTTGAAGGACATTTCATAATAATGCCGCAACATAACCACTTCCCGCTGCTCTTTGGGAAGTTTGGAAATGTGTTTCATTAAGCTGTTCTTCGCCTCCCCTTTTTCAATGACTTCCTGCGCGTCATCAAGGGTATCATCAGTCAGCCTGTCGTAAAAGTCATAATCGGGGTCGTCCTGGGAATTCACATCCACAAAACGCTTCTTTTTACGCAGATAATCGATCGTTGCGTTGTGTGCAATCCGCATTACCCAGGCAATCCATTTACCCTGTTCATTATAGGTCTCATCCATCTTGGTGATGACCTTGGTAAATGTCTCCTGGAAAATGTCGTTTGCAATCTCCGCATTACCTACCATACTGTAGATATAGGAGTAGATTTTAGACTGATGGCGGTCCAGTAACTGCTTAAACGCTTCCTGATCGTTGTTTTTACGATAACGTTGAACCAGATCGTGGTCATCAACGTGATTCAGGGTTTTATTTATTTTATGCGACATCATGATAGACCTTTAACGCTGAGATTTATAAGGATATTGTCTGACTTGGTATTGTCCTCGGACAGAGAACCGTATCGATTTTAAATAGGCCTTTTTCTTTTAGCTGTGATTGTTCGTCGCATTACCTATAACAATAATGCTTATTTGATCATTTCGCA
>SLLW01000199.1 GCA_007133875.1 Balneolales bacterium
ACTATTCGGATATATCATATCTGTAGCAGATATCACCGGGGAAGAAGATCCGTTATTGACACGGCTTGATGAAACTCTGAAGCGATTGCAGGATGTGCGAATCGGGAAAAACGGCACCATTATGGAGTGAATCATGGATTACGAATCGGGAAAAACAGCATCCATCCAGATAAAATAAATCCTCTTATTGAATATATTAGCAAAGCATTACGTCACGTACTGAGCAATGATTAATAACAATAACTTAGTTATGATACACATACAGAACCTGCTCACAGATCATCTGCAACTAGGTATAATCACTGCAGAAAACATCAATATTTCCCAACCTCATCCGGTCCTTGAAGATCGGCTTACTGAGACCCTGGAGCTCCGCCGGGAACTGCTCACTGATGAGGAAGATCTGTTTCGAAACACCTGCCGGGATATGATGCGGATCGGATCCTACAAACCAACCGGCAGAGGCAAACCGGCCTCGGAATATTTGCTTCGTGTCGCCGAAGAGGGGCAGTTTCCGCGGATCAATAGCGCAGCTGATATCAACAACTATATTTCGTTGAAATACCTGACCCCCATTTCACTGTGGGATACGGATAAAATTGCGTCCGATTCCTGGGTTTTCCGGACAGGCCGGGAAGGGGAAGCGTTTGTGTTTAATTCATCAGGACAGACCATCAGCCTTACTGACCTGGTTACCGGATTCGCGGTATCAGAAAGAGGGGAGATACCGATAGTAACCCCGGTTAAAGACTGCCAGCAAACCAAAACGGATAAATCCACCCGTAACCTGGCCGCGGCAATCTACTATCCGGCGGATTGGGAAGCCGCACCGCCGCTCAATCTGATCATTGACGAATATGCGAAATTGCTGGGCTTTATTTCCGATAACGTGGAAAAACAGATCACGTAACCATCTTACCCATGAATTTTCAGGTGTCAGACACTTGCACCTGTCATGTGAATCCTTTACTTGAGGTATCATACCTGTAAAACCCAAACGACTTTTTATCATGAGTACCCAATTTTCAAGAATAGCCATTGTAACCGGAGCTACCTCCGGCATCGGTGAAGCCACCATGCGCGCTTTTATTGCGAACGGCTATGCCGTGGTTGGCAATGGCCGCACTGCTGATAAATTACAAAAACTGGAGCAGGAACTCGGGCCGGCGTTTTGTGGTGTCGCAGGTGATGCGTCCGATAACAAGACCATTGAACAACTTTTTTTGGTCGCTGAAGAGCATTATGGCCGACCGGTGGATACCGTCGTTGCCAACGCCGGACGCGGAATGGGGGGATCGGTCAAGGACGCCGACCTGTCAGAATTCCAGGAAGTTCTGAATATCAATGTTACAGGAACCCTCTTCCTGCTTCAAAAAGCGGCCCGGAAACTGGTGGAATACCAGGAAAAACGATTTCCGGAAAATGCCGCCGATATTGTTATCATCGGATCAACAGTCGGGCGACTCATTTCACCGTTCAGCAGTGTTTACGGCTCTACCAAATTTGCCGTGCACGCACTTGCAGAAAGTTTGCGGCGGGAAATCGGCCCCATGGGAGTACGGGTAACCCTGATTGAGCCGGCCATTGTGATCAGCGGATTTCAGTCAGCTGCCGGTTACAGTGATGATATGGTTCAGGTGTTTCATGAAAAATTTGGTCCCCTGCTGCAGAGCGATGACATCGCCAATGCCATCCAGTATGTTGTAAATCAACCACCGCACGTCCATGTCAGTGACGTAATGGTCCGTTCTACAAGACAACATTATCCATAAAAACCACTCATGCACAGAAGTAGCCACGGAACGTTCATTGTGATTCAATATGTTATATTTTTGACATTACCCGGGGCCTGCCTCACGTAACCCTGTACCTGACTTCACGTAAATTTTAAACACGACATATTACGATTGAGGCGATGCTCTCGTACAGCATTACGGCATTGATACGGGCCGGAAAGTCGGCCTCATTGCCTGTAGTTTTCTCACATTCGGGCATCATAAAAAACATACCCTATGTATTTCAGTACCACAGACGACAGTATTGATCTCCAGAAAGTACAGGACGACATTGCCTTTCTGAGTCATTGTTACTTTGAAATGCTCCGGGATCTCGGAGAGCATCAGGTTATCCGGCAACTCGAGGGGGATCACTCTGCAGAAGCCGATCCCGAAAAAGTAACCAGGGCTTTTTCCCTCTATTTTCAGCTGACCACCATCGTTGAAGAAAATGCTGCGGCACAACTGCGGCGAAAACTGGAAAACAAACATGGCCTGGGCCGTATATCCGGATTGTGGGGACGAATTTTGCTGGATCTTAAGGAAAACAACCGGTCACCGGAAGCGATTGCCCGTGCACTGCCGGAAATCCGCATTGAACCGGTACTGACTGCTCATCCTACCGAATCCAAACGGTCAACAGTCATTGACCAGCTCCGCACTATTTACCTGTTGATGGTCAAGAGGGAAAACCAGGTCTGGACGGACAATGAAAAAGAGCAAATCACCGAAGAGATCAAAGTAGCGATGGAACGTCTTTGGAAAACCGGGCAAGTGTTTCTTCAAAAGCCCGCTATTCAGGATGAACTTCGCAATGTGATGCATTTCCTAAAGAATGTCTATCCGCAGGTGCTGCCGATGCTTGACCGGCGATTGCGGGACGCCTGGGCAGAAGCAGGATTTGATCCCGGTCTCATTAAAGACCGTAACCAGCTTCCGCAGATCTCTTTCGGGAATTGGGTTGGTGGTGACCGTGACGGGCATCCCTTTGTAACGGATAAAGTTACCGAACATACGCTCTTGGAATTGCGGAAAAATGCACTGCAGCAGATTCGGCGGGACCTCTCCGAACTGGCCAGGAAAATCAGCATCTCCTCACACCAGGTATCCACACCGGATTTTTTTAAAAACCGGCTTGATTACATACTCCGGATCACCGGAGATGCCGGGAAAAGGGCATTCGATCGCAATCCCAATGAACCGTGGCGGCAATTTGTAAATATCATGCAGGTTCGGTTACCGTTGAATGACGCGGGTGAACCCTTGCTAAAAATTGACGACGACCGCTATTACACCCGACATGATGAACTTCAGGATGATCTGTCCGTATTGTCACAATCACTGATATCCATCAATGCAGAGCGCATTGCACGCGCTGATGTGGAACCGGTCGCCCGGAAAATCGACACCTTCGGGTTTCACATGGCATCACTGGATATCCGTCAGAACAGCAGTTTTCATGACGCGGCACTTTCACAGTTGCTTGTTGCCGGCGGAATCACGGACGGTGCGCAATTTGCCGACTGGTCGGAAGAAAAACGGCTTGCGTTTCTGAATGATGAGCTTAAAACCGCCCGTCCCTTTGTGCGGCATCGCCATGGAATCGGCAAAGAGGCCGATACGGTACTGGCCGCCTACCGTGTATTATATCGTCATGTCCGCCGTTTTGGAACCCGCGGAATCGGTGCATTGATTGTCAGTATGACGCGCAGTCTTTCGGACCTTTTGGTTGTCTACCTTCTTGCCAGAGAGGCAGGATTACTCGTCTCAACGGATGAGGGACTTGCGTGTCTTTTTCCCGTAGTGCCGCTTCTCGAAACAATCGGAGATCTTGAGAGGGGCCCCGAGATTCTAGATCAATTCCTGGATCACCCGATTACCCGAAACAGCCTGCAGCTTCACCATAAAATTGCCGATGGCCGGGTCATTACATCGGATATTTTGACGCACCACTCCCGGCCTGACATATCATCGGATTCTGGCGGAGTGGACGAACCAAATTCCGATAGAAGCGGACTTTCTCAACAAGTGATGATCGGATACAGTGACAGCAACAAGGATGGCGGCATTCTGGCAAGCCTGTGGAGCCTCAACATCGCCCAGCGCAACCTGACTGCCATTGGTAAAAAACATAATATCCGTATCCGGTTCTTCCACGGACGGGGTGGTACGATCAGCCGCGGAGCCGGACCGACCCACCGGTTCATAGCCGGCCTGCCCTCCGATACGATTCAAGGGGATATGCGCCTGACCGAGCAGGGTGAAGTCATTTCGCAAAAGTACGCCAACAGGATAACCGCTCTCTACAACCTGGAGCTGCTACAGGCGGGAACCGCCGGCCTTACGCTCGGAACATTTGATTCACCCGGCAATGACACAAACGACAAATCGGGTACGCTCTACAAAACCCTGGAACCCATCATTAACCGATTGTATGATTACAGTCTGGAGAGCTACCAGGGACTGGTACAGTCTGATGGTTTTGTCTCCTTCTTTTCACAGGTTACGCCGATCGATATCATTGAATCGAGCAGCATTGGCTCACGTCCGGCCCGGCGCACCGGAAAACGATCATTTGAAGACCTGCGGGCCATACCGTGGGTATTCAGCTGGAGTCAATCCCGTTTTTTTCTCACCGGATGGTACGGCGTGGGAAGCGCTCTGGAAAAACTCCAGAGAAACGACACCGATGCTTTTGATTTACTAAAACAGCACGCCGTCAATTTCATGCCATTCCGGTACATCATCACCAATGCATCCTCTGCAATTGCACTGAGTGATACAGAAATCATGAAATGGTACTCTGAACTGATGGAGGATCAGGATGCGGCCGAAACCTGCCTTGCAAATATCACGGAAGAATATCACCGGACACGCAACATGCTCGAAATTCTTTACGGGCATTCACTGCAAAAACGAAGGCCCCGGATGTATACCATGATCCGGTTCCGGAACGAGCGACTCAAGCCCTTGCACCGTCTTCAGATTGAGCAGCTCAAAAAATGGCGGAAACAAAAAGAGACCGGAAATCAAGAGAAAGTGGATGAGATGCTTCCGGACATGCTGCTGGTACTCAATGCAATAGCGGGCGGGCTGGGCACTACAGGATGATCATCCAGAGTTGGATCACGACACCCCGGTGGGTATCATCCTTACAAAAAAGCTCCCTGTCCCCATTGAAACTTCCCAATACCTTACTACCATCTGTCATAATTTTTCATACTTTTGTATATTGTGAAATTAATTCTTTCATCATCCCCTGTCACGCTATCTCCATTTGTGCTTAAAGCACTGCCAACTTTGTCCATGTATCTGACCATGAAAACATTACTTTTATTTTTATTTGCCACACTGATCCTTAACGCATGCCAGCAACAGGAAGCAATCCAAAACAATGACACACCGACAACTGCCACTGCATCTGCTTCAGCCGGTGTAACCTCCGATACCGGCGAAACGGACACCACCACAAAAAATACGGCCCGGCTGCTTGAATACCCCGACACCCGAAAAGACGATACGGTTGATGTCTATTTCGGAACCGAAGTCCCCGATCCCTACCGGTGGCTGGAAGATGATCTCTCCGAAGAGACTGCAGCCTGGGTCGAAGCACAAAACAAGGTCACCTTCGACTACCTCGATCAGATTCCTTTCCGTGATAAAGTTCACGAACGCCTCACCGAAGACTGGAATTACGAACGGCTGGGTGCTCCCAACCGGCGCGGCAATTACTACTATTTTTCCCATAATGACGGTTTGCAGAACCACTCGGTACTCTATCGGGTTCCCGAACTTGTTGATAAAGAGGATGGTAATATTGTAAGCGAAGCGGATACCTTTTTAGATCCTAACACCTTTTCCGAGGACGGTACCACCTCCCTTGCAGCTGTCAGTTTCACTAAAGACGGATCGAAAGTCGCCTATGCCATCTCCGAAGGAGGATCCGACTGGAGAAAGGTGATTGTCAGGGATACCGATTCCATGGAACAGATCGGCGACACCCTGGTGGAAATCAAGTTTTCAGGGATCTCCTGGTATGGAAACGAGGGATTTTATTACAGCAGTTATGAATCACCCGATGGCAGTCAGTTATCGGCCATGACCGATCAGCACAAATTGTATTATCACACCATCGGAACGCCCCAAAGCGACGATGAACTCGTTTTCGGTGGAGATATCACGCCAAGGCGGTATGTTTACGGCGGAATCTCGGATGATCAGCGCTATCTGATTATCTCAGCAGCCGAAAGCACTACCGGCAACGAACTATATGTAAAAGATCTTGCATCGGATACCAACGAACTGGTCACGATCGTCGGTGACTTCTCAAACGATCACACATTTATTGATTCAGACGGTGACCGGCTGCTCATTCACACCAACCTCAATGCTCCGAATTACCGGCTGGTGGCGGCGGACATTAACAATCCGGAACCGGAAAACTGGACCGATGTCATCCCCGAAACCGATCATGTACTCAATGTCAATACGGCCGGCGGATACCTGTTCGCCAATTACATGATTGATGTCCAGACCGAAATCAGACAATTTGACTATGACGGAAACCTCGTCCGGGAAGTGGAGCTGCCGGCTATTGGAACAGCCAGCGGGTTCTCCGGTGAGCGGGACGATACCACGCTCTACTATTCGTTCACTTCGTTTACCTATCCGTCGACCATTTATGAATTTCACATTGAGAAGGGTAGTTCTGAGCTCTACTGGACTCCGGATATCAACTTTACCCCGGGAAATTACGTCACCGAACAGGTATTTTACGAAAGCAAGGACGGTACCGAAATCCCGATGTTCATCACGTACAAAAAAGGCCTGGAGATGGACGGCACCAACCCCACGTATCTCTACGCTTACGGTGGATTCAATATAAGCCTGCGTCCGTCATTCAGTGTCAATCGCCTGCTCTGGCTCGAAAGCGGGGGAATATATGCCCAGCCGAATATCAGGGGTGGCGGCGAATACGGAGAGCGCTGGCACCATGCCGGAATCCGGAAAAACAAACAGAATGTTTTTGACGATTTCATCGCGGCTGGTGAATACCTGATTGATAACAGTTATACATCCAGCGATCGGATGGCCATAGCCGGCGGATCAAACGGAGGCCTGCTGGTCGGAGCGATCATGACACAGCGTCCGGACCTCGCAGCTGTGGCATTTCCGGCAGTTGGTGTATTGGACATGCTTCGATACCATACCTTTACGGCCGGAGCCGGATGGGCCTACGACTATGGAACTTCGGAAGAGAGCGAAGAGATGTTCCAATATCTGCTCAGCTACTCCCCGCTGCATAATGTGCAGGAGGGAACGGTTTATCCATCCACCATGATCACAACCGCCGATCATGACGACCGTGTGGTTCCCGCTCACTCGTTCAAATTTGCAGCCGAGTTGCAGGACAAACATGCGGGTGACAATCCAACACTCATCCGGATCGAAACTCGAGCAGGCCATGGTGCCGGACGATCCACCGAGTCGGTTATCCGTGAATGGGCCGACCGGTATGCCTTTGCATGGTTCGAAATGGGACTCAATCCGTTTGAGGAGTAAAACATTGCAAAACCCGGATGATTTTCTATATTTAGATTAATAAAATTGATTTATTAATCTAAATATTTATGGAGGCCAATATGAACAAACAGATCCTGCTTATCTGTGTTCTGACAGTGGTTTTGGGCGGATTCAATACCGGTATTGCACTTCCGGATAATAATAACGGCGTTTCTGATGACGTTTTGCTGGAATTGTATGATGGAGCACGTGTTGCCGATGTCGTGGATGGGATGGTGACGGTCGGCTATATCGATGTTGGAGTCATGGATCCGAAAATTTCCCCGCTATGGAAGGATGTCCAAAACATGGAACACCGTTTCTCGGGAATCGCCGTCACCGTTCGGTACGGGCCAACCAACCGTCCAAAACATCCGGGAGCGGATCTGACAGATCCGACCAATTACGAAGCGTACCGTGAGTGGCGTGGTATGTGGTACAATGAGCTCTCTCCCGAACCTTTTCAGGAGTACATCAGGGAAGGTTCCGTGGTAGTCATCGATAACCAGGGGGTCAATGATGCCGGTTCGGTCGGATCCAAAAACATTATGGACTGGCAGAACCAGGGTTCGGTCGGTGTGGTATCAGCCGGTGGAATCCGTGATATCGATGAAATCATTCTGCAGCGCAATCCGGTGTATACCGACTACTATAATCGGGGGCGTGGCGAA
Organism: Balneolales bacterium; assembly: GCA_007133875.1. Classification (GTDB taxonomy): domain Bacteria; phylum Bacteroidota; class Rhodothermia; order Balneolales; family Natronogracilivirgulaceae; genus SLLW01. The sequence continues at coordinate 8,009 of SLLW01000199.1, forward strand.
CGAATTGGCCGGAATGAGGTTATAGATGTTCAGCGTCCCGTAGTTATCGGAGATGTGCTTATCTATCCCGGTGACGTCATTGTAGCAGATGCCGACGGGGTAGTTGTCGTTCCGCGACGCATTGCTGTTCGCGTCGGGCAGATCGCCTATCAGGAACTGGTGGACGATATTGTGGGGCGCAGAGCGCTTTATGAAGAGCTTGATTTACCTTTTGACGAAACAGTGCGTATTCGCGAAGAGCCCGAAGAGTTCTTCCGCCGACTCGGTCTGCCGCAGGATCCCAACCAACCCCGGGAGTGAATTCCTGAACCTGACAGAGTCTGAACATATAAAATCCGGGAGCAACTTCCTTCCCGGATTTTTCTCTGAATACGCGTCACTAATACGTATCGATCAATGAAATCACCCGGACCTTCTTCTCCACATTCGGTACATCACCCGAAGCCTCTATCACTACCTCTTTTGTCTCTCCCGGCTCCATATCAAAAAAGTTGTCGGAGCAATGGTGTTCAACACCTTCCAATGACAAATATACATTTTTTGCGAAACGCCGGGAATGAAGCGTGATCCGGTATCCACCGGCAACAGTTAACATTTCATACGAAAGACCGGGATCC
>SLLW01000286.1 GCA_007133875.1 Balneolales bacterium
ACGGATCAATAACATCATAAAATCACTCAGGATTATAAGAATATTAGGAGGATATATCGATGCATGCTATAAACTGGAAAAACGCGATCATAGCCGGGATTACCGGTACCATTCTGTTTGATTTGTTCGGACTCATCACCGGATCCGGCTGGTGGGATATCCCATCTCTACTCGGTGAACAAACCGGTTTTGGCCTGTTGTACGGGGTAGCCGGGCATTTTGGAAACGGAGTGCTGCTGGCAATCCTCTATTCCGGAATTGCTCCCTCATTATGGGGACCGGCCTGGATACGCCCATTTTTGTTTATCACCGTTCAGACCATCGTGCTGGGCTGGCTGTTCATGTTCCCGCTGCTGGGAGCCGGGGTGGCCGGACTCAATGCCGGTGCGGATATGGCGATCGGTTCTCTGGTCAGGCACTGGATATACGTGATCCCATACCTTTATTTCATTAACCGGGAACTGTTTGCAGCGAGCAGCCCTAAAGAGGCTTAGTGCTATGATGCATTGCCTGGCAGCAATATAACACGATGACCTCAGAATAAAACGACAGCAAGGATCCCTGCCTGATTCAGGATTCTTGCTGTTTTATTTCTGAATACTCTCAATTTGATTTTTAAAAACAAGGGATTTCTCCGAACCCGAAAAGTTGGCGGACTTTCCAATAATTTTTCTCATCTTGAAGGGTGTACAAACAATCAGCACCCCTGAGTGGGTTTTAAAAAATACATGTCCAAAAAAGTGCAATGTCCGGCCAGAATCGGTCCTGTATTTTTGTAAATCATTGTAATATTTTCTGAACATGTTGCAGCGGCAATGTACGTGCGACAGGTGTGAACATGATGTACATCAGCAAGATTAAAACGATCAAGATTGACAACTATGAAAAAGCAAAAGAGAGCTGGTGCAAAGAAGGAGCCGGAGGTTTCGGAAAAAACAACTCACACGGAGGATGCCGCTTCACCTACGTCCACATTTCCCATTGTTGGAATCGGGGCCTCAGCCGGAGGGTTAGGGGCCTTTGAGACCTTCTTTTCGGGCATGCCCAGGGATACCGAGCCCGGTATGGCCTTTGTCCTGGTACAGCATCTGGCTCCCGACCATAAGAGCATCCTTACAGAACTGGTAAGTCGTTATACCCGCATGAAGGTCTATGAGGTTGAGGACGGGATGATCGTAAAACCGAACTGTACATATATTATTCCTCCGGGATATGATATGGCATTTTGGAACGGCAACCTGCAACTGTTTAAACCCTCTGCACCCCATGGGCAGCGTCTGCCTATCGACTTTTTATTTCGTTCTCTGGCCGAGGGGCAGGGGGAAAGAGCTATCGGTATTGTGCTTTCCGGGACCGGCAGCGATGGCACCCTGGGGGCACGAGCCATCAAGGGCGAGGGAGGCATGGTCATGGTCCAGACGCCCGAATCTTCCGAATATGACGGGATGCCACGAAGTGTAATCGCAACCGGTCTCGCGGATTACGAACTGCCACCGGACGAGATGGCACCGGCGCTTATCGCCTATTCGTCTCATGCTTCCATCAACAACAAATCCGTTGACCCAGGTGCAGCGCCGGATTTTGAAAAAGCGCTAAAAAAAATCTTTGTCCTGGTGCGCGCCCATACCGGCCATGATTTTTCATCGTACAAGGTGAGCACCATGCGTCGCCGTGTTGAGCGGCGTATGGCTGTTCATCAGATCCATTCTATCGAAGATTATCTCAGTCATCTTCAGAAATCAAACGACGAAATAGACGCTCTGTTCAAGGATCTGCTCATCGGCGTGACCAACTTCTTTCGCGATACCGATGCTTTCGAATCGTTGAAGGAAACGGTTATTCCCAAATTATTTTCCGGTAAAAGCACGGGCAGCCTTGTGCGGGTGTGGTCTGCCGGATGTTCAACCGGCGAGGAGGCCTACTCGATAGCAATGCTCCTGCAGGAGCACATGGAATCCGAGAAACTGAACTTCATTGGGCAGGTGTTCGCCACCGACATTGATCCGCTTGCCATTGCCACTGCACGTGCCGGTATCTACCCCGCAAGTATCGCTACGGATATTACTACCGAACGTTTGGAACGTTTTTTTACATCGGTGTCGAATGGTCCGGTTAGCGAAGCACATTCGTACAGTGTTAATAAAAGCATCCGCGACATGCTCATTTTTTCCGAGCAAAACGTAATAAAGGACCCTCCTTTTTCCAAACTGGATCTGATAAGCTGCAGAAATCTTATGATCTATCTGAGCAGCGACTTGCAGAAGAAACTCATTCCCCTTTTTCATTACGCGCTTAAACCCGATGGATTTCTATTTCTGGGCACGTCGGAATCCGTTGGCGAATTTACCAACCTGTTTGAATTGATCGACCGCAAGTCGAAGTTGTATAAGCGTAAAACAAACACACTCAGCACGCGGTACTTACCGGCCGGTGATTTTTTCCCGGCCGTATCACGCACAAAATCCCTCTCGCAAGAGCCGGATGTCAAGAAATCTAAAAAAACCACCGTTTCTTTGCGAGAATTGGCCGAACAAACGTTGCTTAAGCAACTTGCACCTGCCAGTGCCCTTGTCAATGATCAGGGTGATATCTTCTACCTGCACGGCCGTTCAGGCAGGTATCTTGAACCGGCTGAAGGCACCGTAGTTGGTTATAATATCATCAAGATGGCCCGCGAAGGGTTACGGCATGGCTTAACAGAAACCCTTGATAAAGCTGTCAAAAGCAAAGGGGTGGTTAACGGTCCAAGGATGAGTGTGAAAACCAATGGCAGCTTAACATCGGTAAACCTGACAATCTGTCCTGTTGATACAGCTGACAAGGACTCCCGTACAGAAGAGCAACTATACCTTGTTATCATTAAGGAGGCGAAACCCCGGGAGTCCGCTCCGGTTGGGCAGGATCCATCGCAGTCAGGTGATACCTCCGGTGAGCATGCCCAAAATGGCACTGAAAAAGATTATGAAAGCATTATTGCATCCCTCAAAGATGAAATTCGGGCAAAAGAGGACTACATAAAGGCAGCTACCGAAGAGCTGGAAACATCAAATGAAGAGCTGAAATCTTCCAATGAAGAGATGCAGTCGGTTAATGAAGAACTGCAGTCGACAAATGAAGAGCTTGAGACCTCCAAAGAGGAATTGCAGTCGGTTAATGAAGAGCTGTCAACGGTCAACAATGAGCTATCTGCAAAGGTTGCCGATCTGTCCCGGGCAAACAACGACATGAACAATCTTCTGGCCGGTACCGGAATCGCCACTATCTTCGTGGATCACCAACTGCAGATTTTACGTTTCACTCCCACGGCAAGCGAGCTGATTAACCTCATCCACAGCGATATCGGCCGGCCGGTAAATCACATACTCACCAACCTGTTAGATTACACCAACTTGCTCGGGGATGTTCAATCCGTCCTCGATACATTGATGCCTAAATCAATTGAGGTGCAGACCATCAAGGGAGATTGGTACGAGATGACCATTACTCCATACCGCACGCTTGATAACGTCATTGAGGGCGCGGTGATAACTTTTGTTGATATTACAGAAGCGTTTCACCTTAAGCGGGAACTGCAAACCCAATTATCAGAAAAAGTAGCCCTGCTTAAGGAAGTCCATCACAGGGTTAAAAACAATATTGCCAATATTGAAAGCCTGTTGTCGCTACAGGCGTATTCATCAACCAATGAAGAAGTAATAACCGCGTTGCAGGATTCCATAGCACGCGTTAAAAGTATGCGCACCCTTTATGACCGGTTGCTGGTCAGTGAAGATTATCGGGAAATATCCATTAAAGATTATGCCGAAAGCCTTATTGAGTCACTGGGAGACGTTTTTTTCAGGGAAAAGAATATAACTATTGAAAAACAGATTTCAGATTTTACAATTGCTTCTACAAAAGCGATTCATGTCGGCATGATCATTAATGAATTTATGACCAATGTTTTTAAATACGCTTTTAAAGACGCTGATAGCGGTACGGTAAGAGTTTCCATTGAAAAATCTGAGAATTTGGTAACACTCACCGTGCATGACAACGGTGTCGGCTTTGATGAAAATAAAGATTTAGCCAAATCACCCGGTTTTGGGCTCACTATCGTTAACATGCTTGTCGATCAACTGAAAGGTACGTACAGCATCGTAAATGATAATGGGATGAAGAGTGTCGTACAATTTAAACTATAACATCCGACAACAGAAGTGGTAAACGTCATGGTATTTTCCAATCAGATTTAAACCGCTCTGAATCTGATCGATTTGTCCATAATAAAAAAAGCACCCCATGTCTGATTCTGCGGACCGACCTCATTCATTTACCAGAAAAGAATTTTTAATCGGAGCCGGGGCCGGGTTCATGCTCCCTTTTTTGTTTGTTTCTGCAGAGCACAGGCAGGACCGCGTTCCGGAAAAATGGCCCGGGAAGACTGCCAGCAAATAATGTCAGGACGGCTCCATACAAACAGGTACCAGTTCAAACGGTTTGGTGTTACATAAATCCGTAATTTCCTGTTCCGTTTGAATGGGATTTGCCGGATTCGTAGTGAGAACAAATATGTATTCATACGGGACAAATACGAACTACGGTAAGCCGTTAATTTTGAGGAGCAGGAATGAGATTTGCCGATTACGCAAAATTGTATCTGACAGCTGGTCACGGTGGCGCCGGAATGGCACATTTCCGGCGTGAAAAATATGTACCCAAAGGGGGCCCTGATGGCGGTGACGGCGGAGACGGCGGTAATATCACCCTGGAAGGGGATCCACATATGAATACACTGCTGGATCTGCGTTACAAAAAGTTCCTGAAAGCAAAAAAGGGAGGGCCCGGCGGTTCGTCACAAAAAACAGGAAAGAAAGGAGAGGATATTGTGCTGCGTGTCCCGTTGGGAACCGTAGCCTACGAGGACGAGACCCGCCGTTTTTTGGGGGAAGTCATTGAACCCGGTGCAAAACTGGTGATCGCAAAGGGAGGGCGTGGTGGCCTGGGAAACGCCAATTTCAAAACAGCTACCAACCAGACTCCCAACTATGCCCAACCCGGTGAACCGGGGGAAGAGATTGTCGTTGAAATTGAACTTAAACTCATTGCGGAAGTCGGTCTGGTCGGTTTTCCCAATGCGGGCAAAAGCACACTTCTTTCGGCCGTCTCTGCCGCCCGGCCCAAAATTGCCGACTATCCGTTTACGACCCTTGAACCCAATCTGGGGGTTGTACAGATGGCGGATCACCGAAGTTTTGTGATGGCCGATATTCCGGGAATCATCGAAAACGCGCACGAAGGAAAAGGGTTGGGACTTCAGTTTCTGCGGCATATTGAGCGCAACAAGGTACTGCTGTTTGTTATAAACGGGATGAGTGATGTCGAAGAAGAGTATCGGATTTTGTGTGATGAGCTAAAGGCATTCCGAAAAGATCTCCTTGACAAGCCGCGTATGGTGGCGGTGACACATATGGATCTCTATCCCGATCATAAACCCGAAAAGGAGGTGGCCCTTGATGTACCCACCGTTATGGTATCAGCGGTGACGGGATATGAGATGGACCAACTAAAAGAACGCATTTGGGAGATGTTGCATGGAAAAGGAGCGACGTGATGTTTCAGATACCTGTCAAACATCACTGATTCCGGAGAGTGGGTCATTCGCCGGAACGACATGGCAAGAGAGATACAAGAGAAATCAGATTCAAAATATTGACCGGAATGCTTTTATCCGGGTCAGTTTGGCACTGTCGTTGGTTCCCAATGTCGGAGCCGGCCGTATTTGCAAACTGTATAACCGGTTTCAACCGGATTTGTCTCTCCTCTCAAGGGATTGGGCTGAACTGGCATCGGTCGGGACCATCGGGGCCGCTACAGCCAGGGCAATCAGACAGTTCAACAACTGGGAGCAAGTGGATGCCATCCTGACTGAAACAAAAAAGCACAATCTGCAACTTGTGACACAGTTGGATTCCTGTTACCCGGAACTGCTCAGGGAAATATATGATCCGCCGATACTGCTTTGGCTGAAAGGTAATCCGGAAGCACTGAAAACACCCTGTTTTTCCATTGTGGGAACCAGGCGGCCAAGTACAGCAGGAAGAAAGCTCACCACCGGATTCACGCGGGATCTGGTTCGGGGGTCCGGGTTTACCATAGTCAGTGGCCTGGCGCATGGAATTGACAGCCTTGCCCATACCGCAGCATTAGAAGAAAACGGATGTACGATTGCCGTCCTGGGCTCCGGAGTGGACCGGATTTATCCGCAGCAAAATATTCGATTGGCATACCGGATTATGAATACCGGGGGTGCTGTGATAAGCGAGTTTCCACCGGGAACCAAACCAGACCCGCAGAATTTCCCTGTCAGGAACCGTATTGTAAGTGGTATATCCGTAGGTGTATTGGTAACGGAAACAGATCTTGAGGGAGGGAGTCAGATTACCATTGATCGCGCTTTGCATCAAAATCGTGAAGTATTTATTGTACCGCATGATATCCGAAACCCCAGGGGAAAAGGTTGTAATGTGTGTATTCAAAGAGGCTGGGGCAAACTGGTAACCAGTGTCGGGGAAATATTTGAAGAATTACCGCCATACCGAATCCTCCAATCAGCAACAAATAGTGCTGATGTGATAAGAAAAAAGAGTGATACTGCAAATGTCGCCGGGAAAAGGGACGAAAGCCGTGTTGATAAACTTGATGACCGTTATAAACGAATTGTCCGGGCACTCACCGGAATCGTGATACATATTGATGATTTGGCTAAAAAGCTTGATGTGGCCACATCAGATTTGCTGACGGATTTATTGGAACTCGAACTCTCCGGATGGGTCATTCAGAAGCCCGGCAAAAAATTTACTGTGAGGGAATGGTGAGCAGAAGCGCAATTTTGCTTATTTTGGATCGAACTCAATCCATTGAATTATCTGGCAAGGATTTCTTCTTACATGTTTCAGGTACAACATACCATTATTTCCGACGATGTTGCCACGTTCCAGTTTTCGTGCGATCTCAGCAAGTGCAAAGGCGGTTGCTGTGTGGTTGGCGATGCCGGAGCTCCCGTTACACACAATGAAATCCCGGTCCTCAACAAAGCCTGGAGTAAATTAAAAGGGGAGCTGCGCCCCAGGGCCGTAGAAGTGGTTGGTGCATACGGGTTGATAAAAAACCGGAACCGGGATCCGGAACTCAATTGTACCGATGGGGCGGAATGTGTCTTTGTGACTTACGAAGAGCACGGAGTGGCCGTTTGTGGAATTCAGAAAGCGTGGATGGAAGGGCGGTTCGACTGGATCAAGCCGCTTAGCTGCCATCTGTTTCCGGTGCGGGTAATGAAAGTTGGGAATCAGGAATATCTCAATATGGAGTATGTGCCTGAACTTTGCAGTTCCGCATGCGAACAGGGTGCTTGCAAGGGGGTATATCTATCCGACTTCCTGAAAGATGCACTTATTCGTGCCTACGGCGAAACATGGTATGAAGCGTTTCGTGTCGCATGTGCTGAAGTGCGGGCAAAAACAGGAGTAACGGTATGATTCGTCCATCCCAATCCATACGACAGACACAATCGCTGCAGCAGCGCCTGTCTCCTCAGCAGATCCAATATATCAAACTGCTGCAACTGCCGACATTGATGCTGGAGCAGCGTGTTAAACAGGAGATTGAGACCAATCCGGTTCTTGAAATGGACGAGGAGTCGACGGTGGAGGAGCAGGTCGAAACCCAGGAAGAAGCAGGGGATACGGATACCGCGAATACGGATGAGAGTGACACTACTGAAGAAGAAACTTCGGCCGTTGACGAAAATGAAGAGATAGATTGGGATAGTTATTTCCCGGAGGATGAAGACGAATATGTTCCGGCATATAATAAAGAACAGGATGATTGGCGGGATCTCCCCAAGCCATATCGATCCAGCTTTATGGAACAGCTCGAACGTCAGGTTGAGTTGCTCAATTTTGATGAACGTCAGGAAAAAGTGGCCAGCCAGATCATCGGCTCCATCGATTCTGACGGGTATCTTCGGCGTGACCTGGATTCGATAATTGATGCGGTTGCTTTTTACGACGGCGTTATGGTTACCATCGCTGAAGCCGAAAAGGTTCTGTATCAGATTCAGCGGCTGGACCCGCCGGGTATTGCTGCCCGAAATCTGCGTGAATGCCTGCTGATACAGCTTGAAGTTATGGAAAATTCTCAGCCGTGCCGGAAACTGGCCATGGACATTCTGGAAAAAGCCTGGCCTCAGTTCGAAAAGAAGCACTATGAGAAAATCCGCCGAAAACTGAATATCACAGAAAATCAGTTACGTGAAGCGCACCAGCTCATTATGCTACTGGATCCAAAGCCGGGCGAGTCGGATGATTACCTGAATCCCGACCAGTTTATCGTGCCCGACTTTGAGGTCTATTACGAAGAGGCGGTCGAAGAATCGGACAGCGACGCCGGAGAATTTGTAATCCGTCTCAATAACCGCAATACGCCAAATGTCCGGATTTCTCGACATTACAAGGAGTTATGGGAAGAGATCGGCAGCAGCAAAAAACAGAAAAACGGGG
>SLLW01000109.1 GCA_007133875.1 Balneolales bacterium
ATATCCTTGTTAAGTGTACGGGATCAGCGTAAGGAATGTGTCAAATTTATTCAACAGATCCAGCGTGAAAACAACTTCGATGGCATCATCCTCTTCTTTCCCGCACTTAAGCGCTCCCATTATGAGCAGATTCTGGATGCCCTGCCGAAAAACTATCCTATCATATCAAATGCACTGATCGATAATCCGAATATCACAACCATCACCTTTGACAGCTACAATGGCGGGCATATCGCCGCAGCGCACCTGCATCAACAGGGTTACAAACGGCTTGGAATCATTCAGGGTCCAAAAATCAAACCGGAAAGCCGTTTCCGGTACAACGGTTTCATAGACTATGTACATCAGCATAAAGATATTACACTGACCTGGGTGTTTAATGGTAAATATGAGTATGAAAATGGTATTGATGCGTACAAAAACTTCAAGGAGCAGTCCAAAGTAACAGGAGTTGAACAAGTTTGCGATGCTGTTTTTGCAACCAATGACACCATGGCCTGTGGATTCATGGAAGCTGCCAAAGCTGACGGGAATCGTATTCCGGATGATATTGCCATACTCGGCTACGACAACTTGCCAGCCAGCGATCAGCGCACCCCTACCCTCTCCTCCATCCATACCGACTTTGTGGGTCTGGCATCATCATCCATAAGGACTCTTAAAAACAAGCTCCGGAACCAGGGCTATCAGCAAGGCACCCTTAGTCTGGTTCCCGTTACCCTGGCGCCCAAAGCGTCTACGTCCCCCTAAATTCATCAAACCGCCTCTTCAAACAGGAAGCATACACTCCGGCCATCCCAGCCCGATTCCCGCCTGCATACCCATCTCATCCGCAAATAAGGAGTTGCAAAAAAAATACAGTTTCCCGATTTCCATCGGGTTCAGCAACCACATAGTCCGGAAACCGGCGTTGCCGGCATAACCCTTTCGCCAGCATGTTAATACTGCGCAGATTCCTTCTGGACCATCACGTTATGCATGGAGCTAATTCCACTCGCAACTTTCGGGGTATTAATAGTCTATTTGCACAGTTACATATTTTTATGTTGCACTATTAATTAAAAACTTTATCTTTCTGAAACACCCTTTACTTATTGGGGGTTTTAAAAAAGATAAACCCAATAATATACACAAAAAACAACATTATACCCGATTAATACAGCTTGCCAAACGCTAAGCCATCATCAAAAAACTAGTGCAATTAATAGTTTACTTAAAAAAAAGTTTGCACATTTATTTTTTGATATTTTTTTGCATAATTACAGCAGAACACGTGAATCACTGCTTCAGGTTAACCGCACACCCATAACCAAGACCGGCCTATCATGAAAAATTGTACTGCAACCCGTGATACTATTCCATTTTACGGCCTTCTGTTTCTTTTTCTCACATTTGCTGCCGGTGCATCTGCACAGCACCAAATCCGGGGAGTTGTCACAGATGCCGAGACCGACGAAGCCCTCCAGGGGGTCAACATTGTATTAGAAGGTACCGTTACAGGCACCACTACCGGCAGCAACGGAGAATATTCATTCCAGGTGCCTGATGCCGAAGGAACACTCCAATTCTCCTACCTGGGATTTCAAACATTGGAAGTTGACATCGATGGACGCGAGGAGATCAATGTCGCACTCGAGCCTGATCAAATCATGGGAGACGAGTTGGTGCTGGTCGGCTATGGAGTCCAGCGCCGCAGAGATGTCACCGGATCCATCAGCCGTGTTGAAGGCGACCGGATCAACCGCATCCCAACACAATCCGTCGACCAGGCCCTTCAAGGTGTCGCCTCCGGAATCCAGGTGACTGCCTCTTCAGGTGCCCCGGGGGCCGATGCTGTCATCCGAATCCGTGGTGTCGGTACCCTGAACGACGCCTCCCCGCTCTTTGTGGTGGACGGAATGACTATGGACAATATTAACTTCCTGAATCCCAATGATATCGAATCGGTGGACGTCCTCAAAGACGCCTCGGCAACTGCCATCTATGGAGCCCGCGGCGCAAACGGTGTTATCATGATTACCACCAAGCGATCCACCATCGATCAGCCGACACGCTTTGATGTCAATTACTACTATGGCTGGCAGCAAGTTGCCCGCACCGTGCCGGTAACCAACGCCCGTGAGTACGCCACACTAGCCAACGAAGCAGCCGCAAATGAAGGGCGTACGGCTCCTTTTGATGATCCCGGGCAGTTTGACGATGGCACCGACTGGCAGGACGAGATTTTCCGTATCGCCCCTATCCAAAATCTCTCCGTCCGTGCCTATGGCGGTACCGAAAGAACTTCCTATAACATCAGCGGGAATTACGCGACCCAAAAAGGGATCATCTATCAGAATCATCTGGACCGTTTCTCTATTCGCCTGAACAACGACTACTATCTGACCGATCACATTCAACTCGGGCATAATCTCTCCATGGTGTACGAAGATTACCAGAATGCACCGGGTGTCGTAGGCAACGCATATCGCAGCGACCCCACCATTCCGGTGTATACCGAAAACGGCAACTACTCACCCACCGACGCGCGTGCCTCTGTTGCAAACCCGGTGGCATCGCTCGATTACGAAAGCCGAAACGAAAACAATCGCAATCAAATGACCGGTAACGCCTACGCCAATATCCGGTTCCTGGATCATTTCATGTTCCGGAGCAACCTGGGAATTGACTACAACCGTACCGAAGGCAGAAGTTTCTCGCCCATCTATAGTGTATCTCCCATCCAACAAAGTGAACAGACATCCCTGAATGTCAATAACAACCTCTCTACCAATATCCTTTGGGAAAACACCCTACAGTTTCAACGGACGATCAACAACCACCGCATTGATGTTTTGACCGGACAGACCGTTGAAGAGTTCCGGTCAGAAGGCCTTGGCGGCGGGAGAATCAACATTGTCGGGGAAGATCCCTCCCTTTGGTATCTCAATGCCGGTGACGACAGCGAAGGGGTTTCCAACAGCAACAGCGCGTACGAATGGTCCATGTTTTCACTCCTCGGGCGGATAAACTACTCTTATCTCGACCGATATCAGGCCACTGTGTCGCTGCGCCGCGACGGTTCATCCCGTTTCGGTGAGGATAATCGCTACGGTTGGTTCCCATCCTTTGCACTGGGATGGATTATCTATGATGAACCCTTTATGCCCAGCCTGACCTGGCTCGACCAGCTCAAACTTCGCGGGAGCTGGGGACAGACCGGTAACGACAAAATTGATGCCTATCCCGGTCGTGCAACGGTTACCGGCAATCTAAATGCCGTTTTTGGACCAGACGGAACCATCCGTTTCGGTGCATTGCCGATCAACCTCGCCAACCCCGAAATCCGGTGGGAAGAGACCACACAGTTCAACATCGGACTGGAAACCGCTTTCTTGAACGGCCGTCTTACTGCCGAATTTGAATACTATGACCGCGTTACCGACGGAATTCTCGTTGCTGTCCCCATTCCGGGATATGTCGGGGTTGACGGACAGCCTTTCATCAATGCCGCCGAGGTAAGCAACAATGGATTTGAGGCAGATATCAACTGGCAGGATAGTCCCGGCGGATTCTTTTACAGTATCGGAGCCAACTTCACCACGGTCAATAACGAAGTCCTTTCCCTGGGACGCGGAAATGAAGATATATTCGGCGGTGGTGTGGGTGTAGGCGGAATGCTTGCAACCAAAACGGTCGTAGGCCAGCCTATCGGTGCTTTCTTCGGATACGAAACAGATGGCATCTTCCAGAATCAGGAGGAAATCGATGCCGGTCCGCTCCGCGGCGGGGAACAGCCCGGCGATCTTCGGTTTGTCGATCATACCGGTGACGGCCAGATCACCACCGATGACCGGGTTCATTTGGGCTCACCCATTCCCGATTTCATTTTCTCCTTTAATTTGGAGTTCGCTTACCAGGGTTTTGACCTGAGTGCTCAGTTTACCGGACAAGCCGGCAATCAGATTTATAATGCCAAAAAACAGGCACGTTTCGGCACACCCAATTTCGAGCGTTCAGCCCTGGATCGCTGGACCGGCGAGGAAACCAGTAATACCGTACCCCGCATCACTGACGGCGGGCACAACTACGAGGTCTCCGACTACTTTCTGGAGGACGGCGATTTCCTGAAACTCCAAAACCTGACATTCGGCTATACCCTCAGCGAACGCATCAGCGAGCGGTTCGGAATGCATAGCCTGCGCGTCTATGCCAGTGGTACCAATCTCATTACCTGGACCGGCTACGACGGATATACTCCGGAGGTGGCCAGCGGATCGGTAATCGCCTCAGGTATCGACGATGCTTTCTATCCATTCGCCCGGACCATCAACCTCGGCTTCAATGCCACCTTCTAAGGTACGGCTATCCTGAACGACCCCATTTCCATACATAATTCACGGTCTTTATGAATACGCAACGAAACAACCTCAACTCTTTCGGCCGACTCTTCCGAAACACGGCGGCTGCCGGCCTCGTCCTGCTGCTGATCGCAGGATGCGATAACGTCCTGGACAAAACTCCGCTCGGAGAGCAGACCACCGAAAACTTCTTCACCAACGAAGAAGAGGCAATTCAGGCCACAAACGCTACCTATAACAAATTGCGTGACTGGAATGTCCATATCTTTAATTTTCTCGGCCTCACCGATATGATATCCGATGACGCCACCAAGGGCAGTACCCCAACCGACGCCGCCCACCTCAACGAGCTGGTAAACCTGACCTACGACGCAGGTCATCAATCATTCGATGACTGGTGGCAGGGTAACTTCCAGGGCATATACCGGGCGAATGTCAATCTGGTCAACCTGTCTGATGCGGATATTAACCCCGACCTTCGAGACCAGCTGATGGGGGAAAACCGGTTCCTGCGAGCCTATTTCTACTTCAATCTGGTTCGTGGATTCGGTGGTGTCCCCCTTATCACCAGCCCGTTGTCACCCGATGAGTATGATCAGGAGCGGGCTTCCGAAGAGGCGATCTACGAGCAGATCATATCCGACCTGGAGTTTGCCTCCGAACATCTGCCGCACAAATCAGCGTATCCGTCAGATGATCTCGGCCGGGCCACGAAAGGTGCTGCCGACGCGATGCTGGCCCGTGTCTACCTCTATCTGGAAGATTTCAGTGAAGCGGAATCCTATGCACGCGAAGTAATTCAATCCGGAGAATATGACCTTTACCCTGACTATTTCAGCATTTTTACCGAAGAAGGTGAAAATTCCTCAGAATCGATCTTTGAGGTGCAGGCCACCGCTACCGAGGATAATACAGGCGGAACCCAGTATACAGAAGTGCAGGGAGTACGCGGCACACCGAATCTGGGATGGGGCTTCAATCGTCCGTCAAGGGATTTAGACGCTGCGTATGAACCAGGCGACTTGCGTCACCAGGCGACCATTCTTTTTCCCTGGGAGGAGCTGCCCGACGGTACCGGTCAGACCGTCGTTGAAAACCAGTCAATGGAAGACGAGCGCTATAATAAAAAGGCATTTGCTCCGTCCGATCATCCCGGCCTTCACACCAACAGTCCGGTGAACATCCGCCGGTTCCGCTACTCTGACCTGCTGCTGATTGCTGCCGAGGCAGCCTATCGCAACGGGAACGAAGGTGACGCCCGTAATTTCCTTAATGATGTCAGAGAACGCGCCCGGGTCGGCCGCACCCTTACCATCGGTATCCTTCCTGAAAACATGGCTCCAATGGTGTACAATGTGCTTGAGGAAGAGCTGGATGGTATCGATTCACGCGTTTTTCCACGGATGGTGCATGAGAACGGCCCTGCCGACCAGGCCGGTTTAGAGGAGTTCCAATACGGATTCGACCGCGGCCGCCCCCGTGTTGATCTGATGGATCTGATCGTTTCCGTGAACGGAATCCCCATCACCGACCGCGACTCATTCCTGGATGCCGTCGATCAGCAGACCTCCGGAGAAACCATCCCCGTAGAAATACTGCGCTTTCGATCCGGAGAGGATCCTTCAGAGCAAACAATCAATGTGACTGTGGCTGAGCTGCTTCCCGATATCCAGGCCTCCGGCCAAAATCTTCTCGACGCCATTTGGCATGAACGCAGGGTTGAGCTCGCTATGGAACAGAAGCGATGGTTTGACCTCATTCGCCAGGGACGCGCTCCCGAAGTGATGCAGGCACTCGGAAAGCCGTTTGTAACCGGCAAACATGAGTTGTTCCCGATCCCCTCAAATGAAATTGATTTGAGCAACCGGGCACTGACACAGAATCCGGAATGGTAACCCCATCAATCCATAATACCCATCTTCGGTATGCTCCGCTTTAAACCATCTCTCTACTTCTTTTTTTTTTACCTGACGGCCTTAACAGCCTGTGATGATGGTAATAACGGGCCGCCGGCGGAGGAAACCCCTCCATGGCAGCCCACGGCGGAGCAGTCCGAATTCCTTGACCAGCTGCAGGAGGATACCTTCCGGTTTTTCTACGAAACGGCCAATCATGAGAACGGAATGGTTCCCGACCGCTACCCGGGCAATTCCGCAGCCAGCATCGCTGCCGTTGGCTTTGCACTCTCCTCCTACATCATCGGGGCTGAGCGCGGATATATCTCCCGGAACGAAGCGGCCGAACTAACCCGGACCACAATCCGCTTTTTTTGGGAAGCTCCGCAGGGGCCCGAACCGCAAGGTAATGCCGGACATAAAGGGTTTTTCTATCACTTTCTTGATATGGAAACCGGCCTCCGGGCAGGACAAAACGAACTCTCCACCATCGACACCTCATTGCTGCTCGCCGGGATGCTGACCTCTCAATCCTACTTCACACAAAACACCCCTGTGGAAAAAGAAATCCGTGCCCTTACCGATTCGGTTTATGCCAGAGTGGATTGGCAATGGGCCGTGCGAAACGATCCGCTGGTAAGCCACGGATGGTATCCCGAAAGCGGATTTATCAGCCATAACTGGACCGGATACGACGAGTCGATGATCCTCTACATCCTGGCGCTCGGCTCACCGGAATACCCGGTCGAACCCGAAGCGTGGGAGCAATATACCGACACCTATCACTGGGTTGATTATTACGGTTACGAGCACGTCAATGCAAGTCCACTGTTTCTGCATCAATATTCCCATATGTTTGTCGATTTCCGTGGTATTCAGGATGGTTACATGCGTGACCGCGGGATTGACTACTTCGAAAACTCCACCCGCGGCACCCTGTCACAGCGCGAATATGCCATTGACAACCCGAACAACTGGATCGGTTACGGTGAACAGGTCTGGGGCCTCACGGCCTCTGACGGACCGGGTGAATATACAATCACGGTGGATGGTACCCAGCGGCAGCTATACGGCTATCGGGCGCGCGGTGCCAGCGCCCTCCATGTTGTTGATGACGGGACCATCGCCCCGACAGCTGCCGGCGGGTCGGTGCCTTTTGCTCCTCAGAAGACCATCGAGGCCCTTCATCACATGTACGATGAGTTCGGAGACCGCCTGTATCGCGAATATGGATTCCGCGATGCTTTCAACCTCTCCTTCCGGCCGGCACAGCTGCCCGACGGCTGGGTAAACAATCAGTATCTGGGAATTGACCAGGGTCCGATTCTGATACAAATCGAAAATTTCCGTACCGGCCTGCTTTGGGAGCTCACCCGCGAAAATGAATATATACAACGGGGACTCAAACGTGCCGGCTTTGACGGTGGATGGCTTGATGATCTGCACACATTCTCCAACAATACATCATCACAATATGTGCTGTCAACTAATTGACAGCAGGAAACCATTTCCGCCACATAAACATCCAGCAAACGTATTAACGACCGATTATTTATGAGTTTCATTGTATCCTACTACCGCTATTTCCCTTCCTCCACCCGGTATGCCGGGAGGCCAGAACCTGACGGTTTCGTCAGGCAGAACCGCACTGCAACCCGGAATCTGGCGATATTATTGCTGATGTTCCTTTTCCTGCCGGGATGCGTACCGGATTCAGAAACCACTGCTCACGACGAAACAACCTGGCAGCCGGACTCACAGCAGGAGGCCTTTCTCGACCGCCTGCAGGAAGATACCTTCGACTATTTCCGCCACACAACCAACCCGGACAACGGCCTGGTCCCGGATCGCTATCCCGATCCCCCCTTCTCCAGCATTGCCGCTGTTGGTTTCGGCCTGAGCAGCTGGATCATCGGCGCAGAGCGCGGTTATGTCTCCCGCTCCCGTGCTGTTGATGTCACCCTCAATACGCTTCGGTTTTTCCGGAATGCCCCGCAAGGCCCCGATGAAGAGGGAATGACGGGTCACAAGGGCTTTTTCTATCATTTTCTGGATATGGATGAGGGGGGCCGGTATCAAACCACCGAACTGTCGACTATCGACACCGCACTGCTGATCGCCGGTATGCTCACTTCCCAGAGCTATTTTGACCGCGACACCGACGAGGAGCGCGAAATCAGGGCCCTGGTGGATGAGATATATGAGCGGGTCGACTGGGCCTGGGTGCTTACCGACAGTGATCCCCCGTTGATCGGACACGGCTGGAGGCCCGAATCCGGTTTCA
>SLLW01000079.1 GCA_007133875.1 Balneolales bacterium
TACCACACCCTTCTCACAACCGGTCCCGGGAGGCCGTACGTTACAATTTTCTTCATAGCCGACTAAATAAATCAATTGATTTTATTTATTATTACTTTTACGAAGCCAGAACACCCCACCTAACCAGAATGAAATGAAATACCTGCTCATCCTGATCATACTGATATTATCGGCAACCACATCATCCGCTCAACCCCACATCAATACCGACAAACACGGGCAGCTGCTGGAATCCATCCATGCATGGATGGAAATCAACGCCGGTGCTGTCTTTAACTTCTGGGATGAAAAGGCCGCGCTCCGAAAAGCCGAGGATGGTTTTTACGGTGATATTGATAGTGACGGCAATTCGGCCATTGGTCTTCGGAATTCCATTCAACAGGGCCGGCAACTTTTCACGGTGGCAACCTGGTATCGCTATGGAGAACAAAGAGACAGGATTGCGGAAATGGCGTACAACCAGTACCGGTACTTCATACGGGTGTTTCATGATCGGGAAGGAGGCGAATTTTTCCTCTCCGAAGGGGACAATCCTGATAACCGTGACCGGCGACTCTATAACAACAGTTTTGCCATATACGGTTTGTCTCACTACTACCTGGCTTTTCATGATCATGAAAACCAAAAGTACCGCGATGCCGCCATCGAAGCGCTGTCCATCGCTTTGAATGGTTTCATCGCCATGGATCACCGGGCCTATGATACCGTATACGGCGGGTATCAGCAGATTCCGGTCAACGGACTGGCCGAAAATGAAGTACCTCTGGATGGTGGCGACAAAGAGGCCAATACCCACCTCCACATCATGGAAGCGTACACATCACTGTTTGAAGCCTGGCAGAACGGAAATCCGCTGGTCAATACACTACTCACGGATGATCAAACCCGGTATCTTGAAATCCACCTGGCTGACCGGCTGGATGAAATTCTCACGGAGGTGATGGTAAATCGTTTCTGCAAGGAACGGGGGGAGTACGCTTACTGCCGGACCGAGTTTGAACGGGACTGGACACTGGCCAACGACAGGTATTTCAGTTTTGCACATGATATCGAAACCGCATGGCTCTTCATGGAAGCATTGCGTGTACTGGGTAACGAGGCCTCTGATCCACACGCGGTAACCACTATGGCCGAAAAACTGATCCATACCGTGTATACCTATGGCATGAAGCCGGTTGGTGACGGTTACGCCTCTGTTGCACTGGGCCATATTGCGGATTTTTCGGTCTACTCGGATCAAAAGGACTGGTGGCAGCACTTTGAAGCCTTTGCCGGGTTGTACAAAGGAGCAAGGCTCAGTGACTCACCGGACCGGCAGGAAGCATACCTCAACCGTCTGCTGGGTGTTCTCACCTATCTCGATGAGAGCGATCTGAAAGTCACCTTCGGCGAAGATATGTGGGAGTTCCGGAGAGACAACACACTTGCAGGCGAGTGGAAAGCGGGATATCATACGCTTCGCGCACTATTGTTTGTCAAACACTGGATTGAAGAGGATCTGAAGTCTACCGGTTAATCTGATTTCCGGCTGCGTTTCGGTCCCTTCTTTCCCTGATTCTTCTTCACAAAAGGTGCGTAGAACGGTTCCGCCTTTTTCGCCTTTTTATTCCCCGGTTTCTTTTTTTTCTTATCAAAACTCCGTTCCCGCTTTTTATACGGTTTCTCTGGTTTTTCGTATTCTTCGGTTGATGATGCGGGTTTATGTGATGTCGTACCGGCCTTGTCTTCACGCAACTTCAGGAGCGCTGCGGCTACTTCAATCGGAGAAAACCGGTCATCGGCAATCGCTTCAATCTGTTCAATAAAGGGGCGTAACCCACCCGATTCCAGGGTATTGCGAATCTCATCCTGCAACGCATCCATTACCCGGGCTTCAACATCCTTGATCGAGGGAAGGGGGATGGTCTCAATCCGGGTCTTGAGTTTGTTTTCAATGTAGCGAATATTCCGGCTCTTGCGTCCGGACGAAAACGTATAGGCGACTCCGGTTTTGCCGGCGCGGCCGGTTCGTCCAATCCGGTGGACATAGTATTCCGGATCCTGGGGAATATCATAATTAAACACCACATCGATATCATCGACATCAAGTCCGCGAGCGGCCACGTCGGTGGCAATAAGCACATCAATCCGGCCCTGGCGAAATTTCTTCATCACTTTATCACGTACCGCCTGAGTCATGTCGCCATGCAGCGCGTCACTGGAGTAACCCCGCGCCTGCATCTCACCGATCAGCGTGTCGCAAGCCCGTTTCGTGTTACAAAAAATCAAAGCCAGCTTAAACTGATTCACGTCCAGCAGGCGGCAAATTCCTTCGGTACGCATGGAATCTCGCGCCTCAACGATATACTGTTTGATACCATCGGCTGACGGGGTTTTTCCATCCACCTTGATCATTTCGGGATTATGGAAAAACCGGCTCATGATTTTTTTGATCTCCGGTGACATGGTCGCCGAAAACATGATCGTCTGTTTCGGGGTATCTTGTACGGTGAATCCGAGTATTTGCTCGATGTCCTCACGGAACCCCATATTCAACATTTCGTCAGCCTCATCCAGTACCACCATTTTGAGGTTACTGAGTTTGAGGGTGCCGCGTTTCAGGTGATCGATCACCCGTCCGGGTGTACCGACGACAATCTGGGTTCCATCTTTGATCTGTTTGATCTGACGCTGGATCGGCTGTCCACCGTAAACGGGAGTCACATTCGCGCCGCCCATATGCTTTGACAGCTTTATAAATTCACCGGTAACCTGCACGGCAAGTTCCCGGGTCGGGCACATCACAATAACCTGTACCTTTTTTGAGGTCAGGTCGATGAGCTGCAGGGCGGGAATTGCAAAGGCTGCCGTTTTTCCGGTACCGGTCTGTGCCTGTCCTGCAACATCTCTGCCTGACAAAATGATGGGGATGGCTGCGGTCTGGATTTTGGTAGGAGCTTCATATCCCATTTCCTGTATCGCTTTGATAATGGACGGACTGATGCCAAGCTCTGTAAATTGATTGGTATTCACAATAATTCGATTAAATAATAGACGTTCCCTGTCAAACAAGGATAATTATTCCCGCATTTCGGGAACTCATGGTTTTCTCCCTTTTCGATATTGCACTATGATCATCTGATCTGCTGGAAAAGGGACGATATGAGCAATCTAACGCATTAAGGAAGGCGGGTTATGCACATTCCGGCATAACAAGTGCTTAAGATACGGAAATTTTGCGAGGAATGATACGGAATTGTCGGATGATGCTATGAAGCAGCCAGGCCATGCATACAACCGGCTATCCTGTCAAACTCTTTGATGTTACGCGAAGCGTGATGATACCGTGTGAAGATGTGCCAGCCACGATAACACGGTATCAGATTTGTACATTTTCATTGTCAAACCGGGCCGATGACCGGAGCGCTTTGGCAAGCATCTTGTCATATTCGGCGGCTTCAATCTCAATACACCCAAACTGACCAAGATGAGGAGTATAAAACTGGGTGTCCCACAATCGAAATTTTCGCTCTTTCAGTCGCTGATGACAGTGGTAAAGTGCAATTTTATCCATTTCCGGTTCATACTTAAACATCGACTCTGCAAAAAAGGCCGACCGTAGTACTACGCCGTAGACACCACCAACCAAACGCTCCTCCTGATAAATTTCCACTGAGTGCGCATGGCCCATCTCATGAAGGCGAACAAAAGATTCGATAATCCGGTCGGAGATCCATGTTGATTCGCGGTCGGCACAACACTCCATGCCCCCCCGGAAATCCTCATTTACCGACCATCGGTAAGGCTTCTGTCGAATAAACCGCCGGACTTTACGTGAAACACGAAACCCATCGATGGGTATCACGCCCCGCTTTTCGGCGATGTACCAATTGTATGACGGATCTTTTCTGGAGAGGGCCATAGGAAAAATTCCTTTCGCATATCCCTCCAGTAAAACCTCCGCCGGAATCAAATTCACAGCTTTGATCCTGTTTTTCTTTGTTCCTGTCACCTTGTTTTCTGTTAATCAGGGTGAGATTCGACGATTTGCAATACGAACAAGTCAACCGATACCAGCTTTGATGTTCTCTTCAAATTTATCCAATATCGATTCCACCCGATCACGCCCGGCAAAACCATCCACCCACTCAGCCGGTAAGACCTCGTTTCCTCCAAGTGCGCCGAACAAGCTGCCAAGATAGAAACAGGACGCCTCGCTCTCACCTCCGAGATTGGCCGCTTCGATCAACGCTGTTTTATAATCATCATGATGGCGATAAAATACCGCTCCTACGAATGTAATCATATCTTCTGCCAATTTACTTACATTCCCACATGATTTGGCAATTGATTCGAGGGGCTCGCCCATCATAGGTTCGGTAACCTGCATCCGGCGCCGTATCTTGTAATCCCCGGGAAAATGATTTTCAGATTCGCGGATATATTTAGTGGCCTGCTCCAAAAAGTCATCCGGTTCAAATGATCCCGGTTCCTGATCGAAGAGATAGTTCAGCAGGCGCATATAGAGCCAGATGCTTTGCTGCCACACCACCGAGGAGGGGGTCAGGGTGTGCATCCATTCTATGATCTCTTCGGAAGTCATCCGCCCGTTATTCAACAACCGGGCGGCAGGAATCGCGAACGAGAACGTATAATGCCCGCCATCAGGAAACGGCGGCCAGGCAAAGGTGGTCGATTTCGGCCATTTTTCGGGATATTTGTTCAACGCCTGCTTTATCGTGAACGCAAACTCCTGCAGATCTGGTAGCGGGGCGGATGCCGCAAGAACCGAAAGCATCGCCTCAGTTTGACGGGCCGAATGGCCTGCACCCACCGGACTTAAATCTTCTGATTCCGGCCGGTTTGTAAAATCGCTGATCCGGCCAAACTTTTTCGACACCTGCTCCGGTGTCATTCCTTCTGCCGGCATCCCGATCGCTTCCCCGATGGCTGCTCCCATACAGGTTGCATGAAATTTGTTTTTAATCTGATCTGACATAGGTTTGCTCCGTTCTTCTTTTAGTAAATGATACTTTTATTCCGGCATGGACACAATGGTAAAAGCGTGATTTTTACATCTATCATGACAAAAGTTCCGATTTAGTTCGTTCCCAATGATCCATTTTCGCCGTGACCCAGTTTCCGGCCCTGGCAAGGTCATCATGCAGGGCTGATGGGACACCGGATCCCGGCGCGCCGGTATGGTAATAGACATCAGTGCCTGCCACATTTTCCGCGGTGTGCCCGGCAGAATCCTCACCGCCTGATTCCGGACCGAATCCTGTTTCCTGACCGGATCCCGATTTATCCCCCGATTTTTTCCCGGATCCCGATTCCGCATCCCGTGAACTCGCCACCACTTTTTGATACGCTTCACGAAACGGCATCCCTTCGGCGACCAGTTTATTGGCCTGATGTGTCGCAAATATTTCGGGCCTTAAGCTCCGCTTCGCTGCTTCTTTGTCAAATTCGAGTCCGTCCAGTGCAAACCGTACCGCTTCGGCCAGCATTTTCGACTGAACGACCGCCGCCATCACACTCTTTTTAACCACCTGAAGATCACGATGGTATCCTGAAGTCAGATTGGCCGACACCCCCGCCAGATGAGACCTCGCCGCCTGGAAGTCGTGATACGCTCCCCGAATCAGTTCCCAGGCATCGGGATTCCGTTTCTGGGGCATGATACTGCTGCCCGACACCTGGTCCTCGCTCAGTGTCACCAGTGACCAGGAGGGATGCATGAACAGAACCACATCCGACGCCAACCGGTTGAATGTCAACGCCCCGTAACCAAGCGCATCCACCAGTTGCATCTCAAACCGTCCCCGCGACAACTGCGAGGCAGCCACCGGTACCTGCACCCGGGCAAATCCGAGCTGCTCTGAAACAAATTCACGGTCGACCCGGATATAGGGCACACCGTATCCGGCGGCACTGCCCAGCGGCGACTGATCCACCAGATCGACGGCCGACTGCAATGCACGGACATCTGAAAGAAGCAGATCCAGATAACCGGCCGCCCAGGCATCCACTGAGTGAGGCATCGCCGGCTGGGTATGGGTCATACCCGCAAACATCACCCCATTATACGATTTCGCCAATGCTTCCAGCCGCTTCGCCACTTCAATCCAATCCACTGCAATCTCTACTGCCGACTCTTTCATGAACAGACGCATGTCGGCCAAAACCTGATCGTTCCGTGATCGGCCGGTGTGGATGCGCGCGCCATCCTGACCCGCTTTCTCGGTTACAAATTTTTCTACGGCCGAGTGGACATCCTCATCATCCGGACCCAGATCAAATGTACCCTTACCCCACTGATCCCAGGCCTCCGACAAGGCATTGGTGACATTGATGAAACCTTCTTCATTATAGATCCCAACCTTCCGCAACATCCGGGCCTGTGCAATATTGACCAGAATATCATAAGGGATAAGATGACGGTCCAGTTCCCGGTCCTCTTCTGCCGTAAAGCGGAAAAACCAGCTGCGGTCCGGCGCCATCCCGGTCCCGCTGTCTCCATCTTCTGAAGTCTTTTGCCAGAGCGTTTTCATAATCATCTCCTCATCATTTCAAAATACCGCCTGATAATCTGCTGATAGGTCTTTACCGCTTTCTCCAGCTGTTCGACGGCAATGGATTCATTGGCAGTATGCGAATCGCTGCTGTCACCCGGGCCGATTTTTATGGTCGGTACATCGGATAAAAAAACCCAGTCGGACGTAGTCGGTGATCCGAATAACGGATTCCCGGTTACCTCTGTTACCGCCCGGGCTACCGGATGATCCGGATCGGTACTGGTTGATACAAACCGGTCGCTGTGCACCGAAACAGCCAGATCCAGCTCTTTTCGGAACCGCTCAATGATCTGCTTGTTTGGCACTTCCGGAATCGTGCGAATATCAACATAGATGGTACATGAGTCCGGATGGGCATTCCGGGCTGTTCCTCCTTCAATGGTGGTCGGGGTGATGCGCGTATTGCCAATGAACGGATTTTCTTCCGGAAAGGTGATGGTTTTCATCGTTTCGAGCCGGTGCGCCATTTCGTAGATCGCATTCGGGCCGGTTACCCGCGCGGCATGGCCTGCTTCGCCTTCTGTTTGCAACTTTAATATTAAAAGTCCTTTCTGAGCAGCGCATGGGTGCAGCATGGTCGGCTCACCAACGAGGGCTGCATCGGGCCGCTCGATGATTCCGCGCAGATATTCCATGCCATTGTTCTCGCCGGCACTCTCCTCACAGACCGTCACCGCCAGGCTCACGCGCCCGCCGGGATCATAACCGGATCGAGCCAAATCCAGCAACGCCTTCAGCATGCTGCTGACCGACCCTTTCGCATCGGTACTGCCACGACCGTAAATTCGTCCATCCCTTTCCACGGGTTCAAAGGGATTCCCCACATGGCGGGCGGATGGCGGAACCACATCCGAGTGGGAATTCAACAACAGCCATGGCCGTCCGGATCCCAGATGGAATATCAGATTATCCTGATGCCGCTCGACATCCAGCAAACCAGTCGCCGCCACCTGTGCTTCAAGCCAATCCACCAACCCCTTCTCCTGAGTACTGAGGCTCGGATAACGGATCAGCTCTTTTAAAAGCCCGGTTACGGATATGTCATTCAAAGTACTCATTCTCGTCGCACACTTCTTCCGGGTCCGGGATTACCGGACTCCCCGGGATTTTCATTTCGGTCTGATGGATCCTGCGCAGGGTGGCTGGAAGGTGCCCCGGGCGCGCTCTCCGGTACCGTACCGTCCATATCTGGATCATCATCTGCGAGCAGCTTCGTCCCGCCCCCGGCAGCCAATGTGTCGGCGTTGGTCATCAGCACAGATGGAATACCTTTCTCCAGCGCCTCAAACGCAGTGGACAATTTCGGTTTCATACCGTCCCTGACCCATCCTTCCCGCAGCCCCCGCTGCCAATCGGCTCGCCGCATAACAGGTATCGGTTTCTGATCCGCATCCAGCACTGCCGGCGGATCCATCAGCATAATCAGTTCATTCACCTGCATCGCCAGCGAGATTCGTATGGCAAAGGTATCGGCATTGACATTCAGGATACCGTAATCGGGCGACCAGGTCAGGCATCCGATAACCGGAATAAATCCACCGGCCAGCAATGTTTCAGGCAGGTTCGTATCAACCGAATCGATCTCTCCAACCAGGCCGAAATCGATCGGCTCACCGTCGATATCAAACGGAGGACGGCGGTGGGAGGTGGTCAATCCGCCATCCACCCCGGATATGCCGACGGCCGCGATTCCACTTTTTCTGAGAAAATCTGTCAGTTCCCTGTTCGCTTTTCCACCAACGGTGTAGAGCAGCAGCTCACGCGTATCTTCGTTGGTGATACGCCGGCCGGCTACCTGCTGGACCGGCAGTTGCAGCCGCTTGCTCAGCTCATTGATCTGTTTACCGCCGCCGTGAGTCAGAACGACCCGTTCGCCCGCTTTTTTCCTTTCCATGACATACTCCGCCA
>SLLW01000179.1 GCA_007133875.1 Balneolales bacterium
GGTTCCGGAAACCGGGGAGCCGGCGCTGCTGTCAATGCACTTAGCACCGGGGATGGAATAAAATTGGTGGCGATGGCCGATCTTAACGAAGAACGGCTTCAAACCAGCTATAGTCATTTGAATACTCGATTTCAGGGTACCGGAAAAGTAGATGTTCCAGAGGAGCACAAATTTGTCGGTTTTGATGCGTATAAACATGCTATCGAGCTTGCCGATGTGGTACTGCTATGTGCCTATCCCGCATTCCGTCCGCTCCACTTTGAAGAAGCTGTGCGTCAGGGAAAACACGTATTTGCCGAAAAGCCGTTGGCTACTGATATTAAGGGTGTACAGAAGTTTTTTGAGGTTGCAGAAACAGCCCGGCAGAAGAAAATTAATGTGGTTGTAGGACTGCAAAGGCGTTATGAAACCAAATACCGTGAATTAGTAAATCGCGTTCATGATGGAGCAATAGGAGATATTGTCTCCGGACAGGCGTACTGGTTGACTCCTCATGCTTATTTGCAACCAAAGGAACGCCAGCCGAATGAAAGCGAAATGGAATACCAGATTAATAACTGGTACTATTTTTATTGGTTAAGCGGTGGCCATATTCAGGATTATAACATTCATAACATGGATGCGGCCAACTGGTTTGTTGGTGAATTTCCTACTACTGCTCAGGGTATGGGAGGGCGCCAGGTACGTAGTGGAAAAAATGCAGGTGACATTTTTGATCACTACTCCATAGAGTTTACTTATCCGAGTGGAGCAATTGTTTCTGCTCAGACCCGCCAGCAACCAGGCACAATGGCCAGGGTTACTGAAAGGCTTCAGGGTACACGTGGATATGTGGAAACTTCTTCTGGAATAATAACCGATCGCAATGGGTCTGATATCTATAGGCATGATGGCGAAGGAGATCCAAATTCATATCAGTTGGAATTAGATAAACTCATTGCATCTGTCAGAAATGGAGGAGTAATTGATGATACCGACCATGGGATTAATAGTACTCTTACTACGATTATGGGTCGGATGGCAGCACATTCCGGTCAGATCATCAATCGCGAAGATGCCCTTAATTCAGAGATTAATGTGATGCCGGAAAGGTTTGCCTGGGACGCGGAACCGCCTGTTAAGCCTGATGAAAACGGGTTTTATCCTACACCAATTCCGGGTCAGACTAAAGTTATATAAGCGAAAGTAATCATAAGCTTCCCGGAACTTGGGCCATTTGAAACTGGAGGGGGTCACGAAACCGAATTTCTCTGTTTTTGAATGGTCCGAAAATCGGAGAAGCTTATACTTAAATAAGCATAATCAAATAAGCATAATCAAAAATACATGAACTTTTTTAAAATCAGTCTCCTCTCAGCACTCTTCCTTTATTCCTTTGATGTTCAGGCAAACGAATACCATGTTTCTGTAGAAGGAAATGATCAAAATCCAGGTACCGAGTCCCAACCTTTCAGGACGATATCAGCCGCTGCTGAAATAGCTGTAGCAGGTGACACTATTACTGTCTATGAGGGTACTTATCGGGAAAAGGTTGTACCACCCAGAGGCGGAACTAATGATCTGAAACGGATACTTTATCGTGCCGCTCCAAACGAACGTGTCGTAATCAAAGGATCTGAGGTAATCTCCGATTGGCAGCAGGTGGATAACGGCGTTTGGAAAACTACTATAAATAATGATTTTTTCGGTGATTATAATCCATATCAGGTTATTGTTGAAGGGGATTGGTATAGTGATGGTGGCCGAACTCATCATACTGGGGAAGTTTATCTGAATGAAAAATCTTTATATGAAATGCCATCAATAGAGATGGTAATGAATCCTGAAACCGTGGGAACCAGCATCGATCCGGAAGGTTCCTTATATCAGTGGTATTCAGAAAGTGATCATGAAACAACAACTATTTGGGCAAACTTTCATGACTATAACCCAAATGAGGAACTGGTAGAAATCAATGTTCGGAACAGCTGTTTTTATCCGGATCGTCCCGGCATGGACTATATTACGGTAAGAGGCTTTCACATGAGCCAGGCAGCCACGCAATGGGCACCACCTACAGCCGAGCAAATCGGCTTGATTGGAACCCACTGGAGCAAGGGCTGGATCATTGAAGATAATATCCTTAGTAATTCAAAAACGGTCGGTATCACCTTGGGTAAGGACCGGGAAACGGGACAGAATGTGTGGATGAATAATCCAGTTAAGGATGGAGCTACATCATACAATGAGGTCATTTTCAAAGCTCTTAACAGTGGGTGGTCAAAGGAAAACATTGGCTCCCATATTGTGAGGAATAATACCATTTTTAATACGGAACAGGCTGGTATCGTAGGCAGTCTGGGAGCAATTTTTAGCGAAATATCCCATAATCATATTTATGATATATGGACCAAAAGGATGTTTGGTGGTGCGGAATTGGCCGGATTAAAATTTCATGCTCCTATCGATATGCTTATTAAAAATAATCGAATCAATAACACAGCCATTGGTATCTGGATCGACTGGATGGCACAGGGTACACGTATAACCGGAAACCTAATCTATGATAGTGCCATTGATGATTTATTTACGGAGGTTAACCATGGTCCTTATTTGGTAGATAATAATATTTTCTTATCTGATGTAGCGATCAGGGATGTGGCACAAGGCGGGGCTTTTGTGCATAATTTGATTGGTGGTAAACTAGAGCATCATCAGGTATTGGATCGTTCTACCCCTTATCATCTGCCTCATTCTACCAAAATCGCCGGCGTCTCAAATACCCTTGGTGGTGACAATCGATTTTATAATAACATCTTTATCCAGCGTCCGGATGTGACGGTAGATGAAAATCGTTTTTTTGGATTGAATGGATATGAGAGTGCAGAGTTTCCAAATTTTGCCAAAGGAAATGTGTATTACTCTGGTGCGAAACCCGGTGATACTGATACGGATTACCTGAACCAGCCACAATTCAATACAGATGTTACACTCAAAGAAGAAGGTGAGGATGTATTCCTGCATATCAATTTTGATTCCCGCATCTCCACAATGGTGAATCCCCTTGTTACAACCCGGATGCTGGGAACAACGATTATCTCAGATGGCATTTATGTTGATCTGCATAAAGCTCCATACATCATTAATATGGATTACCTGGGAAATGCCAGGAATGAAGAAAATCCCTCCCCCGGTCCGCTGGAAGATGTTCAGGAAGGAACCATGATTTATAAGGTCTGGTAATATGAAGAATGGTCGCAAACGACCCGCGACTTTGCGCATCCATTTCAAAATTATTGGTTTCCAAAACCGTAATATCTTAAGGGATTTTTTTTACCATCTCTTCATCTTCAGATATTACAGGTTGTATTAATGAAAACCATCTAATTTCTCTTTGGCCGGGTTTTCCCGGCGTTAATAGTTATCATCATGGTACACAAAATAAAAATGTTAGCAGTGTACCATCTGCTTGCATTTGCTCTTATCACTTCTGTTTCGACCTCATCTGCGTCACAAATAAATGATGCCGCACCACCGGCCGAACCGGAATTCTCACGAAATGCCGGCACATTCACGGAACCGTCGTTCGAACTTCGCTTAACGGCAGAGGAAGGTGCCACCATCTACTACACCATTAACGGGGACCTTCCCGACTCATCTTCTGCCAGATATTCAGAAGATGATCCAATTTTGATTTCTGGTACAAAAAAGATTCGTGCCCGGGCTTACCGGCAAACTGACGATGGCAGCAAATTGCCCGGTCCTTCTGCTACCAAAATTTACAGCAGACTGGACCCGGATATCGCTGATTTCGACTCCGATCTGCCGTTGGTGATCGTCAGCCAGACAAATAAAACGATGCTCGATAATTGTGATGGTATGGATAATGTCTGGGAGGCGGAATGCAAAAGGACCAATGTGCATTTTACAGTTATTGAACAAGAAGAAGACGGTCGTGCACGTCTTCTGTCAGACTCGGTTCATTTGCAAAGCCGTACGGAATCCAACTACCGCGGCTCAAGTTCACTGCAGTTTCCCAAAAAGCAGTTCGGTGTACGACTGATCGACGAGAATGACGAAAACCGCAATGAGCCCATACTGGGCATGCCTTCGGAAAACAACTGGATCATGCATGCCCCGTATGATGACAAAACGCTTATGCGTAATGCTGTGGCCTATCGATTGAGTCGGGACATGGGGCGATATGCACCCCGAACCCGGTTTGTCGAGCTGTTTCTGCACGATGGTGACGGACCGGTCACATCCAGCCATTATCATGGGGTCTACATGCTGGTCGAGCGGATCAAATGGGACAACAATCGGGTCAACATCACCAAAATCGGTCCGGATGACAACCAGGAACCGGAAATTACCGGTGGCTACATCATTAACTACGATCGTGATACTCATTTCCGGAGTGATGAGCGGAATACAGGCTTTGCCCTGGTTCGTCCTCAGGACCGGGATATTACTCCGGAGCAGCGCTCCTGGATTTCCGGCTATATCGGTGATCTTGAACGGGCACTTTTTGGACCCGACTTTGACGATCCGCAACAGGGCTATGCTGCCTGGATGGACCCGGAATCATTTATCGATCATCATTTGATTACCGAGACGCTCAAAGAAATCGACGGCTTCCGGTTGAGCACCTATCTGCATAAGGACCGTGGGGGACGATTGGTGATGGGACCGGTCTGGGACTACAACATCAGCCTGGGTAACGGGGACTACTTAGACGCTTATAACCCGCAGGGCTGGTATCATGATCATCCGGATATTTCCGGGGGAGCTTATATGAATGGCTGGTATACGCGGCTGTTCGAAGATCCCGGCTTTGAGGACCGCTACGAAAAACGGTGGTGGGAACTGCGCGAAGGACCCTTTGCCACCGACCACATCGTCGGCCTCATTCGAGACTATGCCGATCTGCTTGATGAAGCCCAGCATCGAAACTTCGAACGCTGGCAAATTTTGGGTGATCATATCTGGCCCAATTATTTCGTCGGACAAACCTATGACGAAGAGGTGGAGTACATGGTGGACTGGATTGAGCAGCGATTGAGCTGGATCGATTCTCAAATGGGAACGCCGCCTAAGGGGGCACAATCCCAGCTCCGCTATTTCTGGTATTTCGGCGACGAAATGGCCAACAATACCCCGCTCGAGAAGCTGGAGCCTCAGTATGCCCTGATCGACAGCGCCCGCATCCGCTTCAAATCAGCTCTGGAAGGGTATCCGTTTGAAGAGGAGCATCCGAATTGGCGAAAAGCTTCGATGGAACGCCGTAATCGTCCAACCGATATCAATTACCAACCCGGTGGGAATTACGGCCGCCCCTTTGACCACAACCGGATGCGTGCCCTGCAGGTCCGTCAGCCATTTACCGGCGACGGTGGTGAAAATATCATAGTGTTTGAAGTCCCCACCACCGGACTGGAGGATGTCCTGTTCCGCTTTGCAGCCATGGATGAAGCTGCCGCCGATGAACTGATCATCGAATATTCGGTGGATGAAAATGAAACATGGACCACCGACGGGCTCGAAGATTCCCGACAGCCACTGACGTTTGAATATCAAAAGTATGAAATTGATTTCAGTGATATCGATGGAGCAGCGGACAATCCCGATTTCCGGATCCGAATCAGGTTCGACGGTGACGATATGACAGCAGATAAGGGCAATCGGGTCACGTTCAACAACTTCAGTTTGGGAACGGCAGCCTCCGAGCCAACTGCTTCCGATGACAATGATCATGCCGGCCAAACCCCACCCGATGATTTCAGGCTTGGGCAAAATTATCCTAATCCCTTCAATCCGGTTACAACGATTCCGTTCGCCTTGTCCGATCACGCCCATGTACATATTACCGTATATGATGTAACAGGTAGACAGGTCACGACACTTACTGACCAGGGGTATGAAAGTGGAACTCACCAGATCACCTTTGATTCCGAACAGCTTGCCAGCGGAATTTATCTGGTTCGTGCCACGATGCTGCCGGAGAATGGAGAGGCACACCACTTCACGCAGAAAATCACCTTGATAAAATAGCCGAAATCACACATTCTTTTTTGGGGAGATATCCTGGTTTGGATTATGGGCAAAGCCGGGCTGCAAAAAAACTTCGGGAAACTCTCAAACATAATCGTCACCGAAAAGCCGCTTTTACAATGGTTACCCGGTGAATCCTGCAGTCAAATTTGACTTTTTACTGGATACGAATACTACTGCTAAACAGTAATCGAAAAATCCATCAAAAATCTACTATGACCATCTTTTTTTTAATAAAGATGATTATATATTATTGCAATATTAAGTGTAATAGAAAGAATAAATAATCTATATATGGCCATGATAAAAAGACGTGACTTTTTGAAATTCAGTTTAATGGGTGCCGGTTTATTCAGTACAGGGCTTTACTCTTGCGCAAATTCCAGCAGCAAAGGTCAAACCGCTGAATTTAACAACGTTTATCATGTGTCCGTAGATGGAAATGATGGTAACGATGGTTCTCGCAGCAATCCTTTTAAAACCATAATGGCTGCCTCGGCTGTTGCAAAGCCAGGTGATGCAATCACGGTACACGAGGGAACCTACCGTGAACGAATCAATCCTGTCCGTGGTGGTATATCCGATCAAAAGCGTATTACCTATCAGGCAGCCCAGGGCGAAAAGGTTGTAATAAAAGGTTCCGAGGTTATTACCGGATGGGAGAAGGTTAACGGTGATACCTGGAAAGTCGTCATTCCCAATAGCTTCTTTGGTGACTTTAATCCGTATAGTGATATAATATATGGTGATTGGTTTTATGATATGGGCAGAAAGCATCATACCGGTGCGGTTTACATAAATGAACACTGGCTGACAGAAGCTGCTCATCGTGACGAGGTCCTGAATCCTGCAGATGCAGATACCCCGTTATGGTTTGCAGAGGTCGACCCAAATGAAACCACGATATGGGCTCATTTTGATGTAAATCCGAATCAGGTAGAGACAGAAATTAACGTTCGTCAGGCAATTTTTTATCCAGAGAAAACCGGTGTTAATTATCTGACAGTGCGTGGTTTTACCATGATGCATGCTGCTACACCCTGGGCCCCGCCGACTGCCGAGCAAATCGGTTTAATAGGGACCAACTGGAGTAAAGGGTGGATAATTGAAAATAATGATATCAAATACGCTACGTGCGTAGCGGTAACGCTTGGCAAGTATGGAGATGAGTGGGATAACAAATCCGAAGATAGTGCCGAAGGGTATGTAATGACCATTGAGCGTGCTTTGGAAAATGGATGGTCTAAAGATAAAATCGGCAGCCATGTGGTACGGAATAACCATATTTCCCATTGTGAGCAGGCTGGTATTGTCGGAAGCCTTGGGGCGGTTTTCTCCAGCATTACCGGAAATGAAATTCATGACATTCATATCCGCCGTCTGTTTGGAGGACACGAAATGTCCGGTATCAAAATACATGGAGCCGTGGACTTCCTTATCGAGGATAATCATATTTACCGTACCTACCGCGGAATCTGGATGGATTGGATGACACAGGGAGCGAGGATTACCAGAAACCTGTTTTACGATAACGGACCTGAACAGGATTTATACTTTGAGGTAAATCATGGGCCGTTTGTTGTAGATAATAATCTCTTCTTATCGGAACGTGCTCTGAAAGATCGTTCACAAGGTGGTGTATACGCGCATAACCTGATAGCCGGAAGTATGAAATTCTGGCCGGAATTATATCGGGAAACTCCATATCTGCAGCCACATTCAACAGAAATAAAAGGGTTTGATAATCACCCCGGTGGAGATAGCCATTACTATAATAATATCTTTGTTGGGACAAAACTGGATATCTATGATGATGCCGAACAACCCATGCATATGGCAGGGAATGTCTACCTGGCTGATGGTAAACCATCGAAGCATGATGAGGCTGCTGTTGTATTGCCTGATTTTAAACCTGAAGTAACCTTGGTCCAGGAAACCAATAAGGTGAAACTTCAAATGCGCATGGAATCTTCGTTTACAACAGAAAGTACCACGCCGGTTACATCAGACCGTGTAGGGGAAACCTTGATTTCCGGTGAGCCATACCTGGATCATGATGGAAATCCTCTGAAAATCGATACCGATTATTTAAAGGTTACAAGAAATGTAAACCGCCCTGCTGCCGGAGCCTTTGAGAAAGTGGCGGATGGCAAGAATACCTTTACTGTTTGGGAAAGAAAGGGATAGCACTCCAGTAACAAATAAATGGCAGTATCTCCACAGCCAGGAAGATCAAAGAACTGTCAGTTGTCCGTCGTTGATTTCCCAACGGGACTGGCTGTTTGAGGTGTGTATTGTGTCCAACTCCGAACAGTTTAATTCGGTCAAACAATTCGGATTGAGGATAAAATTTCCAACACGTTACCCAGCGGTGATAATTTGTATGACCTGCAGGTCGGTAGCCAGACTGGCGTCAGAAAAATAACTTTGATAA
>SLLW01000241.1 GCA_007133875.1 Balneolales bacterium
AAAGCAACTCGATGAGTGGGCCTGAAAGCAATTTCGGTAAACGGTAATGGGCTTTATTCAAACCTGGCAACGAAACAGAAGAAAACGGCAGCCATTCCCGGAAGCATGGAAGCAGATCCTGGAACAGAAAATACCGTACTACCAAATGTTGTCACCGGAATATCGCAGCAAACTTCAGGAACTGGTACATCACTTCATGGCGGAAAAAAGCTTTGAAGGATGCGGGGGGATGGAGCTTGATGACCAACGTAAAATCATCATTTCAGCGATGGCTTGTGTACCACTCCTGGGAGGAGTTTCCGACATCTACCCCTGGTTGAGTGCCATACTGGTCTATCCGGCCCACTATCACGCACCATACAGCGAACCGGATGAGGGCGGTGTGGTCAGCGAGGGTGTAGAGAGCCGCAGCGGTGAGTCCTGGGACCAGGGAATTGTTGTGCTTTCATGGAGAGAGGTGGTTTACGATCTGCAGCATCCTGGCGACGGTGCCAATATTGTTTTCCATGAGTGTGCGCACCAGCTCGATTACGAATGGGGAGCAACAATGGAGGGGTTTACCTGGCCGCGATCCCGGGGGAATGAAGTGAATATCGCCGCCATCCTGAAAAAAGAGTACAGCACGCTGGTGGAACGGCTTGAACGGGGGCTGCCGGTGCATATCGATGACTATGCCGCGACCAATATACACGAGTTCTTTGCCGTGATGACCGAAACCTGGTTCGAACGGCGTGACATCATCCGGAAATACTATCCGGAAGTGGACCGGGCAATGATTGCTTTTTATAACATGCAGGGAAGTTTTCCTGGATAATTACCCAAAATCATCATCATCTCTTCTGAAATTATCCGGCTTTTTATACATTACAGATACGCGTGATTGATGTTCCATTTTCATGAAATGGAGGGTATTACTATGCTTACTGCAACAGCATCATCTCTAAATGACAGGTTGGTGGCGTATCGCCATTGCTGGATTGAGGGGCTGCGCATTTTTTTAGGCGCTCTGCTAATCTATAAAGGATATTATTTTGTTGAGCATTTGGAGGTGCTCTATCGGATTATCGACCAGGAGATGGCCATTTCGGCATTTGTGGTGTCTCATTATGTGGTATTTGCACATCTTGGCGGAGGAGTGATGATCGTATTCGGTATTTTGACAAGAATTGCCGTTTTTGTTCAATTGCCTATTGTGCTGATTGGCGCCATCTACTTTTCCGGAGAAGGAGGGGAGTTCTTTGGTCCGACCGCAGAACTTGAATACTCATTGTTGATTCTGGTATTGCTGATTGTATTCTTTTTTTATGGGGCAGGAAAGTGGTCCGTGGATCACAGGATTCTCCGGAGAGACTCAGAGGATACATAAAGGATTGCCGAGGTGCGTATCCGGGCCTGTATCAGTTGCCGACTTCGATTATCGATTCGTTTTCGATTTTTATCGTACGATACGGGTAGCGTTTTATCATGTCGTAATTGTGCGTTACCATCAGTACGGCCATTCCCCGGTTATTGA
This sequence comes from Balneolales bacterium, assembly GCA_007133875.1. Lineage (GTDB taxonomy): Bacteria > Bacteroidota > Rhodothermia > Balneolales > Natronogracilivirgulaceae > SLLW01. Next base: position 1,514 of record SLLW01000241.1, read on the forward strand.
TTTGCCTGAACAGGTCCATGATGGAGTTTGCCGCATAGGGATCAAGGTTTCCTGTGGGCTCATCTGCCAGCATGAGGCGTGGTTCGTTGGCAAGGGCACGCGCCACGACAACCCGCTGCTGCTCACCGCCGGAAAGATCCTCCGGGAAGTTATGCCGGCGATGGCTTAGTCCGACCATGGAGAGTACTTCCAATACCCGCTGTTTGATGATACTGTTTCTTTTGCCGGTGACCTCCAAAGCGAAAGCCACATTGTCGAAGACATTCCGGTCGGGCAGCAGGTGAAAATCCTGGAAAACAATACCTAGACTGCGGCGGAGTTCGGGTACCTTTCGCTCTTTAAGTGTTGTCACATCAATTCCGGCTACGTGAACCGTACCTTTTTCGGGCAGCAAATCACGATAGATAAGTTTCAGAAACGAGCTTTTGCCTGAACCGGTGACACCGGTTAGATAGGCAAATTCCCCGTTGTTCAGTGTGAAGTCTACATCTCTCAGGATGGTCCGGTCATCGAAACGGACAGTTACATTGTAGAATGAAATTACGGGTCGGTCAGACATGTTGCAATATCATGGTTATGCGGTCACTGTTATCGGTTGCGTCGGTAAAATCGAAATCCTCATAAGCGGCCAGCATGTTCAGTCCAGATTCCTGAACCAAAGCTTTCATCTCTGTGAACGTCCAGATTCGCTGGGTGTGAAATTCTTCGAACCGGTCGACAATCACTCCGGTATCCGGTTCCCGTTTTTCTATCATAAAATGGTTGATGTGTATCTGTTTCTCACGATCGTATTTGCTGATTCGGTTGTAGGTGTAACGCTGGTCCACCTTCTGCTTCTCATTCAGCAGGGGTGCAATTTTTGGCGAATAAGCTGGAGTGGTGAAGTCAACGATAAATCGTCCGTCTTGTTTGAGATGTTTTTGTACCCTGTTAAACAGAGCCAGCACTTCTTCTCGTTTATGCAGGTAGTTGAGGCTGTCAAACACCATGTAGATGACATCAAAAGAATGTTCCATCCGGAGTCGGCACATATCCCGGACACACCAGGTGATCGAACTGCCGCTTCTGTTCCCTTTGTCACGTGCGATCTGTATCATTTCGGAGGATGCATCGGTGGCTGTGATGCGGTAGTCATCATACTGCTCAAGCAGCAGCGCCATCGTACCGGTACCGCACGCCAGTTCAAGCAAATCGGTGGCATGAGGGTGATGGTAACTGATCAGGGAATGGATGTAATCGGTCCAGTCCTCATAGTCCACATCCTTCATGATGACATCATAGATCGGCGCCAGTTTCCGGTATATATCACCAGTACGTTGCCGATCTGATTCCAGCGTCGTTTCCAAATGATAATGGGATGAAGCGCTCAAAATAAGAGATGTTGGGTGAATTGGTGTTTTTAATATATCGTTTTACACCACATATTTCGACTCTATTTGCTAACCGGATTTATTCCCGGTTTGTGCTTTGTTTTTCCTGTTGATCATCGTAATTGCGAGTGCGATAGCCTCCCGCATTGATCCGGCATCGGCCTGGTTTTTTCCGGCAATGGCAAATGCGGTACCATGGTCGGGGGAGGTGCGTATGACCGGCAATCCGGCAGTGACATTGACCCCCTTGTTAAAACCCGACAACTTGAGAGGTATGAGTCCCTGGTCGTGATACATTGCCAGAACCATATCTGCGTTTTTATGTCCGCCGCTTCCAAAAAAACCGTCAGCAGGCCATGGGCCGCTTATTTGGTGGCCCCGTTCTCTGAATTTTGCAACGGCTGGTTCGATGATACGCTGTTCTTCGTCACCGATAACACCACCGTCACCGGCATGGGGGTTGAGCCCGAGAACGGCAATATGCGGATCGGGGATTCCAAAAGCGCTGCGTAATGTCTCAAAAAAGAGGGCCAACTGTCGGTCTATGAGTTCGGTGGTCAGATGCCCGGCAATGTCCCGGACAGGGATATGTATGGTGGCCAGTCCAATACGCATGGTATCATTGACGAGCAGCATCCCGGCATCCCGGGTACGGGTGAGTTCTGCCAGATATTCGGTGTGCCCCGGAACCTGGTAACCGGCTTTTTGAATCGCCTCTTTGGAGATCGGAGCTGTAACAAGGGCATCGGCCCGGCCGGACTGGCAAGCCAATACGCCCGCAGAGACGGCCTGCATCGCAAATGCTCCTGCTTCAGCAGAGATAAAGCCTGGCTGAATTCCCTCTTCTGGTTCTGATGACGGGTACAGGAACACTTCTCCCGGTTTTGGGACAGCAAATCCATCCACATCTCCTGATTCGCTGCTATCATCGGGGGAATTTTTCTGAACATCCTGCCAGAAATGGGGAATGCCCATCAGGTTGGCATAATATTCCAATACCGTCGCCGGACCGAATAACTGGAAACCGGCCTCGTGCCGGAGGTCTCCGCTCAGGGCTTTTAACACGACTTCCGGGCCAACGCCATTCATATCACCCAGAGAAACAGCCAGCACCGGATGGGAGCGGTTGTGTGCAGCGATTGGTGTGGTTTCCGGGTTCATCGTTGCTCAATCAGCCGGTAGTCTCCGAAACCGGTTGTAGCCTCGAAGACATATGTGCGGTTACTGTAGTGCCAAACTTCCCGGGTCGTTCCGCCGGGAGGGAAGGTACGTTCTTTCCTGTTAGGCTCCCCGTTTCGGATGTATATTTTCCCCTGATCGGATTCGTATCCCCGTTTCTGCGGAGTAGAGAAGTTCTCAAATGCATAATCGATGCGACGGAAATATTCTACCATCAATTCATTGTACTCCCGGTCAGGGCTGGGGTCGCGCTCTTTCCAGTACTCACGGAACCGGCGCTCTTTTTGCTCCTGTGATCCGCGGCGCATCTCACGGTGGGCCTCGTCATCGAGAATGAACTCCATCATCTGAATGGCAATATCCAGATTGAGCAGGCTGACCGGCATGTCGAGCCAGAGGCTCTGATAGGTACGGCGGACGAGCGTTTTCTCCTCACCCTCCGGTGACGACTTGTACAACCGGAGACGATAATGCGCGTTTTCGAAGGTACTGTTTGGAATATGAACCAGATAGAAAAAACCGGTTTCGTTGCTGCCATTGTAATCCAGCAGTTCGAAATGCGGCCGGTCGTTATGCATATCAATTTGCGGATATAAGCCGGAAAGGAAGTTCTGGGGATCTAATGTATACTCACTGACGGTGCGAACCACGGAGGTATCACGGCGCTGCGTACGCAACTGCTCAATTTTCATCGTGTATTCACTCTCTTCCTTTATGGCAGGGAACCAGATGGCAATCTGATGATCCCGCCCGAAATAGACGTTCCGCCCCATATTCATGAGCGGCGTGCGCTCTGTACTGATATTTTCAGACTGCTTGTCGAGAAAATAGAGAATGGCAAAGTCGGTATCGTCCTGATCCGGAATCCGGAGGCCGGAAGTGACACCTTGCCGGCTGCGGCTGTTTGATGAGGCGGTTGATTCAATCCGGTAGGTACCCGGCTGCAGGGAGGTTTTTAACAGATTCTGGACAAACGTGGTGGACGACTGGGTCTGTTCGTACGTCTCTGTATATACTGTTTCGCTCCAGGTCCGTGTACGGCTGTCCTGACGCTGATCGGAGTCGTCATCACTGCGTTTGCGAATGTTCAGCCGCACTGTTGGTTCCGCATAGAATTGGCGGGATCCATCCGCAGTATCGCCCTGGTAACGCCGGAAATTCAAAAAATTGTTTTCAAGCCGGAACTGGGATACCAGTGTCACTTCATCGGATTCGGGGTTCGGTACTGCCAGATGTTCCAGAAAGAGATAGGGTTGCCGGTCCCGCATTCGTAACGATTCGTAGGTAATACGCTGTGCCAGCAGATCACCGGATAAAAACAGTATGATGAAAAATGCCATCAGCAAAGGGGGCATCATGGGAGGCAGCGTCACGTTTTTACAACCTGGATGTGAAAAAATTAGACTCATGGCAAAACCGGAATTGAAATTGAGCACTTCGTTGAATCAGTTAATTACGGCAAAAGGCTCCAAAAATTATGTGTTTTGAAGACAAGAAGCTATTCAGGCTGTAATATTATCGTGTTGTGCATCGGGCCGGGGTCTGGCGGCATCCTGGTGGTGATGGGGATGTGTGCAATAATGGGTATGGCGGTTGTTCCTGAAAACAACCCAGGCCAGCAGTAATGCTCCTGAAAAAGTGACGGCGGTTCTGATCCATGTCATGGCCGGTATGGTACCGTCAGTTAAATGCAGATGGTTGACATGCAGCACAAACTGGCTGATCAGAATCAATGAGATGCTGAGTATATATATAACGAGCAGCTTGTTATCCTTGTGGCGAAGCCAGGTCGGTAAAAAACCCGCAAGACTGAATGGAACGACGGATAGCACCAGGATTTGTTCAAACGTTTCGGAGAAAAAAGTTGCGATAGCCGGAAGCAGAACCAAAACAATCGGAGTTGCGAGACAGTGTAATACGCAGAGGGAGGAGAGTAGAATACTCAGTTTGCTGAAAATCGTGATTTTATTTGTCGTCTTGGGCGTTGCTGTCATTGTTGGCTGAACTGGGTATGGCATTCGGGACAGGTTCCGTGCAGGCGGTATTCCTGTGATCGGATCACAAAACCCTGTTCCTCTTTGATATCCCGTGTATTGTTACCGGTTTCCATCGGAAGGCAGTATATGCGTTCGCATTCGTCACATACAAAATGTGCATGGTCACTGGTAACTTCCGATGGCGCATCATCAGGCATGTGAAGCGCATACAGCCAATTCCGATCTTCTGTGGCGACTTTGTGGGCCAACCCGCATTTTGTAAAAGCGTTGAGGGTCCGGTACAGGGTGACTTTATCGATATCATATTCGGCAAGCTGTTCGGTAATGTCGGCATGTGACAATGCTACCGGAGTGTTTGCCAGTACATCAAGAACGTGTAAACGAGTAAGGGTTACTTTTAACCGGAATCGCCGTAGCAATTCTTTGTAAAGATTTTCATTTTGCATAATATGTAAATATATAAAAAATGCAACAAAGTTGCAATACGTTGGTTGTCCATTTGCGGTTGAATCGGTTACGGAAGCCAAATATAGTACTTTTTGTGCCTGTGTTAAATGATTTGGCGGATGTTTATTGTCCGCTTATCTTGAGGGCGGGCACAATCAGACACCCGTATTTGGCTTATAATAAACAACAGGTGTTCCAAACGTCCTTGTACATTAAATAAAAAGAAACAGATGAAATGAACATGACCGGGCTGGCGCCGGGACACACAGGCGCATGATTAAAACCGGTCATGGAATTACATGTGTCCGCTTAATCTAAATTTTTAAACACATGAAAATTGGAATTATTGGTGCTGGAATAGCAGGCCTGACGGCAGGCCGGGTCTTGGCAAGGGCTGGACATGATGTCATGGTATATGAAAAAAGTAAAGGGTATGGCGGGCGGATGTCGACACGCCGCGCAAATGGATCCGCCGGTTCGTCAAAGCACAAAATGGATCATGGTACGCCCTATTTATCGGGATCATCACCCGAGTTTCAAGCGTTTTTAGCGGAACTTGAAGAGAAAAAAATCATCACCAAGTGGAACGATACCTTTTCTGGCTATGCGGATGGCAGCATTGTCCTGGAAGTACCGGGCCAGGAAACAAAGACCCGCTATATTGCGTCGGATGGCATGAATACCATTGGCAAGTATCTGGGTCGCTGGCTCGATTTTCATATGGGTGAACAAATTGGCGGAATCACCCATATTGGCGGTTCCCGCATCAAGAAAAGTCCCTGGATGATAAATGCATCAACCATAAACGTTTTTGAAGCCGATGCTGTTATTATTGCCACCCCCGCTATCCAGGCGTATGGCCTGATCGGTACTGCCCAGGACGAGTTGGAAATGAGACGTTTAATATCCATGCTTGACGATATAAATTATACTTCAACGTTTTCCTTTATGGCCGGATATGGCGAGCGCGATCCGGTCAAATGGAGCGCGATCATCAGTGAGCATCCTGTTATCTCCTGGATCTGCAATGAGAGCAGCAAAAGGGATACTGCCGGTGAATTGAACCTTGTCGCACATACATCAGACGCTTTCACCAAGAAGATCTTCGATGACTATGACCGGGCTCAGGTCAACGAACAGATCATGGCTGCACTTGGTGAAATCCTGGGTGCCTGGGCTGCACGTCCGCAGTGGCATACCTCGCATCTGTGGCGATACAAAACTCCAAAGAAAAGTCTCGACATGCCGTTTTTTGAATCAGAGGATGAACATGCGCCATTAGCTGTAATCGGTGATTACTTCCAGGGTACTTCTCTTGAAGCGGCATACCTCTCCGGATTGAGGCTTGGAGAGCATTGGGCTGAAAAACTATCCTGAAATAAACAAGGTCTGTGAAGGATCTCTTACAACTTAATCACTACTTCCGGAAGTACAGATGGATTCTTCTGCTGGGATCACTGCTTCTGATTCTGGCAAATTTCTTTCTGATCTGGATTCCGATTTACATCCGCCGGACAATGGATGAAATCGAGCGAATCGCGGAGGTCAGGGAGATCCCGTATACCAGTGTGTGGGCAACACTGGTATCACCCGAAACGGGGTGGTTTCTGGCGGTTAATACCGGATACCTGATCGGAGCGGTGCTGCTTTACGGTTTACTCCTTTTTGCCACACGGCAAACCCTGATCGTCACCTCACGGAAAATTGAGTTCGATCTGAGAAACGAGGTTTACAACCATCTGCAGAAACTACCCAAAAGTTTTTTTGACAGCAACAAAACCGGTGACATTTACACACGGGCGACCGAAGATATCGTTCGGGTAAGAGAGTACTTCGGCCCGGCATTCATGTATACTGTAAATACCTTGTCACGTGCCGGTATCATCATCACCATCATGATTATGGTGCATCCGGGCCTGACATTCTGGGCTCTGCTGCCGTTGCCGATCCTTACCATAATGGCTTATTGGGTAAGCCGTTATATCAACCGCCGGTCCAATGAAATCCAGCAGCAATACGCGATGCTGGCCGGTAAAGTACAGGAGGTCTATTCCAGTGTCCGGTTGATCAAGGCATTTAACCGGGAGGAGTACGAAAAGGAGCGTTTTTTACGGGAGAGCAAGCGGTATCGCAGAAAAAAGCTGCGTCTGGACTTGGTGGAATCGCTGTTTCACCCCATGTTGCTGTTATTGATCGGCCTCTCCATTGTGCTGGTGGTCTGGCAGGGGGGCATTATGGTGATGCAGGGCGTTGTTACGGTCGGAAATATCGCCGAATTCATCATCTACGTGACCTATCTAACCTGGCCGGTCGCCTCTCTTGGGTATACCCTGAACCTGCTGCAGCGATCGGCGGCATCCAATTCCCGAATTCAGAAATTAATGAACGTTCCTGTTGAACGGGATGACTATCAATTGCCGGAAGGCAGAACCAACGCACCATCCGGTATCACGGAATTAAAGTGCGATATCACGTTTCGGAATGTCACATTCACCTATCCGGGAGCCGATGTTCCGGCCCTTACGAATATTACCATGACGGTAAAGGCAGGGGAGCGGATTGGGATTGTCGGGCGGACCGGAGCGGGGAAAACGTCACTGGTTCAGTTGCTTCCCAGAGTTTATGACCCCGGGGAAGGGGAAATTTTGATTGACGGGGTCGATATCCGCCACTATGACCTGGCATCCCTTCGCTCTATTATCGGTTATGTTCCTCAGGAAAGTTTTCTGTTCTCAGAATCACTGGGTGAGAATATCGCTTTTGGCAAGGAGGATGCAACTTCGGAGGAAATCCGGAAAGCTGCGGAACAGGCAGAAGTTTTGGAAAATATTTTGGAATTTGAGAAAAAATTTGACACTATATTAGGTGAACGGGGGATCACCATTTCAGGAGGACAAAAGCAACGTACCAGTATTGCTCGTGCCCTGATTAGAAAGCCTTCTATCCTTATTCTGGATGATTCGTTAAGTGCTGTTGATACCAATACCGAAGATGCCATTGTTTCGCATCTGGATTCCGATTTTGGAAAAATCACAATGTTTATAATTTGTCATCGTTTGTCTTCACTCAGGCATGTTGACAGAATATACGTTCTGGACGAGGGTAATATCGTTGAATACGGGTCTCATGATGAGCTAATGACCAGAGATGGCTATTTTGCGAATATGTATCGCAAACAACTCATAGAAGAAGAACTTGAAAACATATAATCAAAAAGAGGACTGTTTCGTGTGATAGCGAAATGTCCAAAATATAATTAGAGAGGTTACTATGATTGTAATTCCATTGGGTGTCTCTTCGGCTACACCCACCGCCGTACGCCACCTGCCTTCGGTTGCGTTATGGAGGGATGGCAATGTTTATTTATTTGATTGTGGTGAAAATGCCCAAATGAGACTGCTTCAGGCAGGCATCAAGCGATCAAAAGTGGATACTATTTTCATATCCCACATGGATGGAGATCACATATTTGGTCTGTTTGGTCTTCTAAGTACCCTTCAGCTTCAACGAAGGGATAAACCATTGTCGATTATCGGCCCGGTCGGCCTGAAAAAAATGATCGATGGTGTTATGTCAGTTACAGAATTGACGATCGAATTTGATATCAATTATACCGAGATCAAAAAGGATTTCGAGCACCAGGTGGTCCTGGAAGAGGAAGAGTTTTATGTGGAGGCACGTCCGCTTAAGCATACCACGTTCTGTATCGGTTATCGGTTGCAGGAGAAAGACAAACCCGGGAAAGTAGACGCTCAGAAAGCACAGGAAGCCGGAATTACGGAAGATGCCCATTTCAAAGCGCTCAAAGCCGGAGATGATGTCACCCTGGAAGACGGTACCGTCGTCCATTCAGCCGATATTGTCGGAGATCCAAGGCCCGGAGAAAGTTTTGTCTATGTCACCGATACCGAATTCTGTGAGAACGCCGTCCGGCTGGCGGAAAATGCTACGATTCTTTACCACGAAGCCACTTTCGGAGAACCCCTCAAAGAGAAAGCGGAAGATACCGGACACTCCAGTGCTCAGGATGCTGCTATCGTGGCCAAAACAGCCAAGGTGGACCGGCTTGTGATCGGGCACTTCTCGGCACGCTACTCGAACCAGTTCCTGCTTCTCAAGGAGGCCCGTGGGGTATTTGAAAAAACCTGGCTGGCTTACGAGCTGCGCCCGATTTTTACAAATCCAACACAGGAAAAGGATATCATCACTCCTCGTGTCGAAATTATCGATCTTAAGGACAAGCGGGCTCAGCGCCCCAAGAAGGAGTTTAAACCTGCTTCCGGTACCCGAAAGCCCGGATTTAAAAAGAAGCGATTCAAACGGAAACCGGCCAATGCGCGTTATTACAAGGGTAACGATTCCGACAAGCCTCAGCGCCCCCGTTACAATAAGCCTTACAAAAAGGATGATGCGGATCGTTCACAGTCGAGTCCGCACCGCCCGAGTAAACCGCTACCGATAACCCCTCGAACTCCATTTGATGACTTCGACCGCTTCTGACAAGCGATCCGGGAACAAAAAATCTGCACAAGGTAAAGCCGTCGACAGCTATCTGATTCGACGGCTTTACTTCTTTCTGGCACCATATAAGTGGTTTCTGATACTTGCACTGGCTTTTACCCTGGCCGTTGCATTTCTTGGTCCGCTTCGTCCATACCTGACCCAGGTCGCCGTCGATGACTATATCGCCAACCGCGATATCGAAGGCCTTGGAAAGCTGATGCTGCTGTTTCTCGGCGTGTTGCTGATGGAAACCGCGCTGCTTATTGCCAATACCTATCTCATGCGCTGGATAGGACAGGGGGCACTGTACCGGCTTCGGAATACGGTTTTTGAAAAAATCGAAAAGCTCCATATTCAGTTTTTTGACAAGAACCCGATCGGAAAACTGATCACCCGGACCACCAGCGATATCGAAGCGCTCAATGACCTGCTCTCCTCCGGCGTGGTGAACATCATTGGTGATCTGTTTCGCATCATCTTTATAATCGGCTTCATGCTCTCAATGAGCTGGGAACTGTCACTGGTGAGTCTCAGTGTCCTGCCTATTCTGATATACGCCACATTCTGGTTTAAAGCCCGGGTAAGGGTCGCATTCCTGAATGTGCGGGATCAGATCGCCCGGCTGCACTCCTTCGTTCAGGAGCATATCAATGGAATGAACATCGTTCAGCTCTTCGGCCGTGGCAAGCGGGAGTCGGAAAAATTTGAGAAGATCAATAAGGGCCATGCCAATGCGCATATCAGGACAATCTTCTATTTTGCACTGTTTTGGCCGGCGGTGGAAGTGATCGCATCTCTGGCGATGGCGCTGGTAATCTGGTATGGTGGTGCCCAGGCGCTCTCCGGCGAAGTAACGTTTGGAATCCTGCTCGCCTTTATCCAGTATGTACGACAATTTTTTGTGCCCATTCGTGATCTCTCCGAAAAATTCAACACGCTTCAGAGCGCTCTCGCCTCATCAGAACGCATTTTTGAGGTCCTGGACACGAAGAATGAAATCCCCGATCCCGAAAATCCCGTGACCCCGGAACGTAAAGAGGGACATATCCGCTTTGAAAATGTCTCATTTCGCTATAATGACAGTGAAGGGGATGTGCTCAAAGAAGCCAGTTTTGAAGTCAGACCGGGTGAGATCGTGGCCATTGTCGGGGCAACCGGAGCGGGCAAGACAACAATCATCAACCTGCTTATGCGGTTTTATGATGTGACCAGTGGCCGGATAACAATTGACGGAGTGGACATCCGTGATATGGGGCACCACCACCTTCATTCCTATTTTGGTTTGGTGTTGCAGGATAATCTGCTCTTTGCAGGCAGTGTTATGGAGAATATCACACTCGGAAATGATGATATTTCCCACGATCTGGTGAAGAAAACCTCGGAAATGGTACAGGCCGATCGTTTCATCAGAAAACTGCCCGGTGGCTACAATCATCGTATATCGGAGCGGGGAGCCAGCCTGTCGATGGGACAGCGACAGTTGATCTGTTTTGTCAGGGCGCTGGTGTATGACCCCACCATATTGGTACTGGATGAAGCCACCTCAAATGTCGATTCCGACACCGAGTATCTGGTTTCCAAAGCCCTGGAAACCATGATGAAAGACCGAACGTCCGTGGTAATCGCCCACCGGCTCTCCACCATTCAGCATGCCGACAAAATCCTGGTGATGCATAAAGGCCGGATTCGGGAGTCGGGTACCCATCAGGAGCTGATTGCTCAAAAAGATGGTATTTACCGGAGACTGTATGAATTACAATACCGCGAACAGCTGAAAACCGGTTGAGCCACAAGAGCATCAATCCGGCTAATTCCGGACGCTACGCACAGGTTTCCGCAATGACGGGACTCATGCCCGGCAGACGGCTGGTTTGTGAAAGATGTCGATGGTCCGGGGTATCACAAGCCTCATATTTTGGTTGCCGTGTTACGCAAAGAGCTGCCGGATCAGCCCGGAACCGAGGTAATAAATGAGAGCACATGTTCCGGTGTGTCGGGCGGCAGACAATAGAACCGGTCGCAATGTACATTCCCATCGTTATATTGCGTCGGATCCCCTTTGGAATAGAGCGCGCTCTGATAACCGGCGGACTCCATGATCGCTGCCGGTGCTGCCAGGTCCCAGTAGGCGGTCTTCCGGAAACTGACAAATCCGGTGTTCGGCGCATTCAACGGACTGACGATATTATGTGACGAATTTGAGGTGCGTTTTACGGTCAGATGTGTCACCTCCTCCAGTTGGCTGCGCAGTGCGGGACGTGCCCCTTTGACGATCAGCGGCATGCGGTTGAGCCAGCTCATATTACGGTGGATCTCCCGATAATCTTCTAATGAAGTGTACAAACGTGCCCGGATATGAGGGTTACCGAACAATACGACATTACGTTCCGGTTGATAGAGTATGCCAAAACTGGGTTGTCCGTCTATGCAAATACTGATCAGGACATAGTAATTGAACGAGTTGTCAATAAACTTGCTGGTGCCGTCGATGGGATCCACAAACCAGGTTGTTTCACAACCGGCCGGATAATTATGTGATTCGAGATCTTCTTCACATACAATCGTTTCTCCCGGAAACGCTCTGGAAATCAGATCCATCCAGTAGTCACTCATCTGCCGGTCGGCATCGGTGACTCGGGATCCATCCTCTTTGGTATGTACATTAAAACTCCGGTTTCGCTGTTGCGTACGCAAACGGCGACCTGCTTCTTCCAGATGTGGGTAGAGCCATCGGAATCTTTGGTGGAATTCTTTTTCTGTCATTCGTTTAGACCGTTTCGGTTTTGCATCCGGAGCTTTCAGGAAGTATTTTTTTTTATATATTTCCGGGGACAGTTATTAATACCGCAATTCCTATCTACTCACACAGGGCAAATACCATGGAAGAAGATAAGATCAAATCAGAAGTAAAAATGGAAGAGATGTCTAAAAAGTTCGATAACTCATATCAGGATGTTATTGAAAAACTGAATGAAGAGAAAGAGCGGCTTGAGAATGAACTCAGGCACGAATACCGGGCAGCCAGAAAATATGTACGTTCCCACCCCGAAGAGGGACTTGCATACTCCTTTATCGGCGGAATGGTTATAGGCATCCTGCTTTCAAAGATATTCTCAAGGTAAGTAATTGCTGCAGCCTTTTAATACCCGGCAAATCAGCGTATCTTGTCTGCAGACAACGGTTATTCTTTCGGGAGTAGCCGTTTTTTATGAACCAACAGATCTTTTAATACAGGTTAGGAATGGCTGAATTAATTTTAAATAGTGAACAGGTGGACCAACTGCTGCAGCGCGTGGATGCGTTGAGGAGGTATCTTTGACTACGATAACCGAAAAGAACGCATAAGAGAACTCGAGTATAAGGCTCAGCAACCCGGGTTCTGGGATGATGCCGATCAGGCCCAAAAGCTTATGAAAGACCTCAACCTTGAAAAATCCTGGGTGGAGAAGTGGGATAAACTCGATGAACGCCGGCAGAATATCATACTGTTCCGCGAGATCATTGCAGAAGGTGATGATGTCACCGAGGATTTTAATCAGGAAATTCTCCAGCTCCGGAAAGAGGTGGAAGACCTGGAATTCAAAAACATGCTGGATGATCCCGATGATCAGCGTGATGCCTTGCTGACGATCAACCCGGGCGCAGGTGGTACCGAAAGCCAGGATTGGGCGGAGATGCTTTATCGCATGTATGTTCGCTGGTGTGACCAGAATGATATGGATGCCACGGTTTTGGAGTATCAGCCCGGAGAGGTGGCCGGCATAAAAAGCGCCACCATCGAAATAAAGGGAAACTTTGCATACGGGTATCTGAAAGCAGAAAATGGCGTCCACAGGCTCGTACGTATCTCGCCCTTTGACAGTAATGCCCGCCGTCACACATCTTTTGGTTCGGTTTTTGTCACCCCGATCATTGATAACGAGATTGAGATCGATATCAATCCGGACGATGTCGAACTTCAGCGCTTTCATGCCGGTGGAAAAGGCGGCCAGAATGTCAACAAGGTGGAGACCGGTGTCAGACTTATATGGACCGGGGAACTTTCCAACGGTAAAAAAGAGCGTGTTGTGGCTGAGTGTCAGCAGGAGCGGTCCCAGATGCAGAACCGGGAAAAAGCGATGGTAATGCTCAAATCACGCATCTATGATCATGAAAAACGGATCAAAGAGGAAGCAAAAGATGCCCTGGAAAGTACAAAAATGAAAAATGAATGGGGCTCGCAAATTCGATCCTATGTATTTCATCCCTATAATATGGTCAAAGATCACCGAACCGGCTATGAAACATCCAATGTAGATTCCGTGATGGACGGTGAAATTGACGAATTTATTAAAGCTTATCTGATGTCTGATGCCTGAAAATTTTGACTTCCTGGTACTGGGTAGTGGTGGTGCGGGGCTTTCGTATGCATTGCGCGTCGCCAAATATGGTTCGGTTGCAATTGTAACAAAAAAAGATTCCGCCGAATCCAACACCAATTATGCCCAGGGTGGTCTGGCCAGCGTTGTTGATAAGGAGGACCGATTTGAGGATCACATTGAGGATACACTCATCGCCGGGGCAGGACTCTGCAGGCCGGAAGTTGTTGAGATGGTGGTCCGCAGCGGACCGGATGTGATTCGTGAATTGCTTGACTGGGGAGCCCGGTTCAGCAACGTGGATGGAACACTTGACCTTGGGCGCGAGGGAGGACACTCGCGCAAACGGATTGTGCATGCCGCCGACCGGACCGGAAAAGAGATTGAACGGGCACTGTTATCTGCACTTGATAAGCACCCCAATATCACGGTGATGGAACACCATTTTGCCCTTGAACTGATTACCGAGCACCATCTGGGGCAAAAAGTCACCCGCCATTCCACGGATACCCACTGTTATGGAGCCTATATCTTTGATATCCGTTCCGGCAAGGTGGAAACCATCCGGGCAAGGGCAACGCTTATTGCAACTGGTGGGGTCGGACAGGTCTATCAGCATACAACCAATCCTACTATTGCTACCGGTGACGGGATTGCTATGGCGTATCGGGCCAAAGCCCATATTGCCAATATGGAATTCATGCAATTTCATCCCACCTCCCTGAATATACCCGAGGCGAACTCCTTTCTTATATCCGAAGCGGTTCGGGGCAAAGGGGGGATCCTGAGAACGAGGGATGGCCGGACCTTTATGGGCGATTATGATGAAAGAGCAGAGTTGGCTCCCCGCGATATCGTCGCACGGGCTATTGACGAAGAGTTAAAAAAGACAGGAGAAGACAGCGTCTATCTTGATGTAACCCATATTGATAGAGATGTTATTCTGGAACATTTTCCTACCATTACCGAGACTTGCCGCAAGTTTGGAGTCGATGTTACAAAAGAGTGGATTCCGGTGGTGCCAGCAGCACATTATCTCTGTGGAGGAGTGTTGACTGATATAGACGGGCGAACATCCATCAGCGGTCTTTTTTGTGCCGGAGAAGCATCTTGTACCGGCCTTCACGGGGCAAACCGCCTGGCTTCGAACAGTCTGCTTGAAGCGATTGTTTTTTCAAAACGAGCAGCTATGGCATCGGCGGAGTATATTCAGGGACAATCAGAGCTTCCGGCCATTCCGGATTGGGATGACAGTGGGACCGTAAATGCCGAAGAGGCAATTTTGCTGTCACACAATCAGCAAGAACTCCAAAAGGTTATGTGGGATTACGTAGGAATTGTTCGAAGTAATTTACGTTTGGAGCGCGCGTTTCGCCGTTCGCATCTCCTGTACGAAGAGACGGAAGATTATTACCAGAGAACCAGGGTCAGTGTACCACTGTGTGAGTTGCGAAATATCATCGCAAATGCCTATTTAATTATCCAGTGTGCTATGAAACGTAAAGAGAGCAGGGGGCTTCACTATACAACAGATTATCCCAAACCCGTTACAAGTGAAAAACATGACACCATAATCTGAAGGATCTGTAAAAAAAGCCAGGGAGATCAGCTATGTTTCGCATAGGAATTACAGGTGGAATTGGAAGTGGCAAAACAACCGTTTGCAGTGTCTGGGAGCGGATGGGGGCTCGCGTGGTTTATGCCGATTCACTCGCCAAGACCCTGATGGTCAAGGATGCAGATCTGCGTAAGGAGATAACCCGGGAATTTGGTGAAGAGGTCTATCGTGCGGATGGAAGCCTGGATCGCAGTAAATTATCCCGAATTGCATTTGAAGAAGGCCGGGCGGAGGAGTTGAACCGGCTGGTGCATCCGGTAGTGTTTCGGGAACTCGACCGGCTGGCAGAAGAAGCTCGCATGGAAAATATCCCGGTGATGGTCCGGGAGGCGGCTCTGTTGCTCGACAAAGGCCGCCCTGAGAATGTGGATGCGGTGATATTGGTAACCGCACCGGAAGCCGACCGAATCAAACGGGTTGTAGAGCGGGACCAGTCTGATGAAAAACAGGTTCGTGACCGTATTCGTCAGCAGAAAAAGGAGTCAGAACTGCGGCCGCTTGCCGATCTGGTCATCGAAAACAATGGCAGCAAGGAGGAGCTTGAAAAGAAGGCGGAGGTCATTTACAAGGAACTGACCGCGCTTCAAGCCGGTTGAGGCTTGTAGGCCGGCATCATCCCCCCATCCGTTACCATTCCACCCGCATCCCTTCACGAATGTCATATTCCCTTGCGAAACCGGCATTCACCTCAAGAACATACTGAGCCGGTACATCAGAAGTTACCTGTCGTTCCGAATAGGGGGTGGTATTCGTTCGTACCCGGACAATTTCGCGGTTCCGGTCCATAAAAATGATATCCAGTGAAAGCGGGGTATTGGCCATCCAGAAACTGAGCGGTTCCTCGGTCTCAAAAAGAAAAAGCATGCCGGTATCAAAAGGCATTTCGTGAACATCCATCAACCCGGTGCTCCGTTCCGAGGCTGTACGGGCGAGCGCGACATTCACCGTCGTCACCTCCTCCTCGCCATCATAAATCACAGCCTGCTGTTCGGGTTCAATGGAACGGCCCCGCTGTTCCCCGGTTTCGACCGTCTCCTCCGCATCACTGCAGGAAAGCAGAAGAATGATGATTAATGAAGCGGAAACCGGAGTAGTCCATCGGCGTTTCATGTCGTTAAAATGTATTTATGGCGATTATGGCAAATTTCTGAGAAAGATAGGGAAAGAGATGGAAAACAACCCGATGAATACCCGAATCTGCGATCGGTACCATCATCTCAAAACCCTGCAACGTTTGGCTATTCCCAAAATTTGCCGTATATTTACATTTTATAAGTGAGCCCGTAAAAGGCTCACTTTTTTTGTATTTGGTAATACGTATCTGGAGAATAAGTGCAGGAACAGGAAGAAATTAACGCATTGGCGGAACAGGTTTTAGAAGGAAGTGACCTGTTTCTGGTAGAAGCGGAACTCAAGGGTTCCACGGGAAATCGTACGATCTGGATCTATGTGGAATCGGAGTCCGGAAATATTTCCCTAAGCAGGTGCGCGGAAATAAGCCGGGAGTTGCAGTTGCTGCTGGATGCCGGCGGCTGGCACGACCGGAAGTATACCCTGAATGTTTCATCACCCGGCCTGGACCGGCCTTTGAAGGATATCAGGCAATATGTTAATAATGTAGGACGTAACGCATCTGTAGTATATATAAAAGATGGTGAACAAATTCGAACAGAAGGGAAGCTGATCGGTGCGGAATCCGACAAGATTACCCTGGAAACCGGTAAAAACGAGTCCTTGACGATCCCGATCGCGGAGATCGAAGAGACACGGATACTGGCTTCTTTTAAATAACGTTAACGGCAGTCCCGAGATAAATTACATGCAAACGGATATTTCAAAACAGATTATTCAGTCTTTTGCAGAAATTGCAAAAGACAAAGGTATTGAAAGAGACTTACTGCTTTCGATACTGGAAGATGTCTTCCGCTCCATGATTCGCAAAAAATACGAATCAGACGAGGCTTTTTCCGTGATTTTGAATCCGGATCGCGGCGAGATTCAGATGATGCATATCCGGGAAGTGGTTCCGGACGAGGAGTTGAGCGACCCCGTCAATGAGATTGGTATCACCGAAGCCAAAAAACTGGATCCCGATCTGGAATTGTACGACGAGTTTGCACAGGAGATCAAAATCGAAGATTTTGGCCGCCGTTCGGTTATGATGGCGCGCCAGACCCTGGCACAGCGCATCCGCGAAATTGAGAAAGATAATATCTTTGAGGATTACAGTGACCGTATCGGTGAAATTGTCCTGGGGGATGTATACCAGATCCGCAACCGCGACATCCTGGTCAACCACAACGGTGTTGAGCTGATTCTGCCGAAAGGGCATCAGATTTACAAAGACCGCTACCGCAAGGGCGATACCATCCGGGCGGTAGTCGTGGAAGTGAAACGGCAGGAGGGAAACCCCGCCGTAATCATCTCCCGAACCTCCCCTCTGTTTCTGGAGCGGCTGTTCGAAAATGAGATTCCCGAAGTATTTGACGGAGTTATTGAAATTATCAAAACGGTACGTGAGCCCGGCGATCGCTCCAAGGTGGCCGTGGTATCCCATGACGAACGGGTCGATCCCGTTGGAGCCTGTGTTGGAATGAAAGGCATCCGGATCCACTCCATTGTACGGGAGCTGTGCAACGAAAATATCGATGTGATCAACTATACCGAAGATGATCATGAGTTTATCAAACGGGTATTACAACCGGCATTTGTGCAGTCCGTTGATATTGACAAGAAAAACCGCAGAGCCAAAGTGGTGGTTCCGGCCGACCAGGTTTCCAAGGCGATCGGCAAGGGCGGGGTGAATATCCGGCTGGCTACCCAACTGACCAATTACGAGATCGATGTCTACCGGGAAGTGGAAGACGAGGATGATATTGATATTTTTGAATTTGCCGATGATTTCGGTGATGAAGTAGTACAGTTGTTGTTTGATATCGGATGCGACACAGCCCGCGCCGTACTGGAGCTTAGTCCGGAAGAGCTGGAACGCCGCACCGAAGGAAAACTCGAACTAAAAGATGCGAAACGGATCATTCGCACCATTGAAGTTGAATTTGAAGAGGACGAAGTCTGATTGATCCGGCTATTTTATTTTAACAGAACAGGATTGCTTCTATATGACAGAAACTGGTAAACCGAAACGTTTATTCAAGGTGGCATCGGAATTCAATGTCTCCACGCAGTCAATCGTGGATTCGCTGAATGACAACGGCTTTCCCATAGATAATAAGCCGAACGCCAAGATTACGCCCGAAATGTATTCGGCGCTGGAATCGGTTTACGGTGAGGATAAAGCCAAGAGCAGGGACCATGTCCGTGCACGGGAAGAGTATGAAGAGCGGAGAAGCACCTTCCGGACCAGCAGGAATGAGTCTGTTACGATCGACAACTTTCTTGAACCGATGGATGACCTGCAGCCCGATGACGCTGAGAAGGTAGATTTGTCGAATAAGGATGACTTGCAGCTCGAACCGCTTGATGATCCGAAAAGTGAGACAACGTCTGACGAGGAAATTGAGGAAAAGACACAGGATGAGGAGGATAAAGGGAAGGATATTGAACCCGAACCCGATATCATTGAGCCTCCTGCACCTGAGCCCGGTGAAGCCGAACCGGAACCGGAAGAACCGTTAGAAGAGCCCGAAGAGGCTCCTGCCGGAACCTCCGAAGAGATCGATGCGGATAAGAAGCACGATGAGCCGGATGAGGATGCCGGTAAAACAGCTGCACAAGCCGACTCTGAAGAGCAGGATGATGAGGCCGAAATAACAGAATCGGATGATGATGTCAGCGATCAGGATCTTCTGGATGATGAAGACACGAGTGAGGAGAAAGATGAGACTACCCCGCTGAAAATCATTCGCGGCCGGAAAGAGAAACTTGCAGGTACCCGGGTCATCGGAAAAATTAAAATTGCCGATCCCGCGGAAGAGCAGCAGGGCCGGAAGAAGAAAAAAGGCAAAAAGGGCAAGAAAGGCGAAGCGGTTGATCCTGCAAAAACCGAAGAAGTGGATGAAGCCGGTAAGCCCAAAAAGAAAAAGGTGGCGGCAAAGCGTGTTAAGGATGACAAACCCGATGCCTCCGGCGATTCGGAAAGCCTGATTAAGGCCAAGAAAAAGAAAAAGCGGATCAAGTCGCGAAAAGCACCCAAAGTGGACGAGTCCGACGTTGAATCCAAAATGAAGGAAACGCTGGCGATGCTCAATACCGGAGGGTCTGTCGGCAGAAAACGTCAGAAACGCCGGAAGCAGAAGCGGGAGGAGATGGCTGCCGAGCGGGATATGCTCGAGTCGGAAAAGATGGAACAGGATTTAAAAATCCTGGAGGTAACCGAATTTATTACGGTCAGTGATCTTGCAGAATTACTCGGCGTCTCCCCCAACGAGATTATCATGCATTGCATGAACCTTGGTATGGTCGTCTCCATCAACCAGCGCCTGGAAGCAAGCACCATCGAATTGCTTGCCAGTGAATACGATCGCGATGTGGTCTTTGTGGATGCCGAAGAGCTTGATGACGATATTTTCGAAGAGGAGGATGATGACCCGGCTGATTTGGAACCCCGCTCACCGGTTGTGACCGTGATGGGCCATGTCGACCATGGTAAAACGTCACTGCTCGATTACATAAGAAAAACAAAAGTTACAGCCGGTGAAGCAGGAGGCATTACCCAGCATATAGGTGCCTATGAGGTACGTCTTCCTGACAAACGCAATATCACATTCCTGGATACACCGGGTCACGAAGCATTTACCGCCATGCGTGCCCGTGGTGCTCAGGCTACCGATTTGGTTATCCTGGTTATTGCAGCTGACGATGCGGTAATGCCCCAGACCATTGAGGCCATCAACCACGCCCAGGCCGGCGGTGTGCCGATCGTTGTGGCAATTAACAAAATGGACAAAGAGGGTGCCAACACCGACAAAATCAAACAGCAACTATCCGATAATAATGTTCTGGTTGAGGAGTGGGGCGGTAGTGTCCAGGTCGCCGAAGTATCCGCCGAAACAGGTCAGGGTATTGACGAATTGCTGGAGAAGGTACTGATTGAAGCGGAGCTCATGGAGCTCAAAGCTAATCCAAATCGCCGTGCAAGCGGACTCATTCTGGAAGCAAAAGTGGATCGCGGCAAGGGTGTGGTATCGAATATCCTGGTTCAGCGCGGAACCTTGCGAGTCGGTGATCCCTTCGTAGCCGGATCCTATTCCGGAAAAGTGCGGGCTCTTGAAAACGAAATTGGTGAACGTATTGAAAAAGTGGGACCGGCCCAACCGGCTCAGCTCACCGGTTTTGATGGCATTCCCCAGGCCGGTGACAGGATCGTTTCTGTGGTCGATGAGCGGACGGCCAAAGAGATCGCGCAACAGCGGCAACAGATTAAACGCGAACAATCGTTGCGCAAGGTCAAACATGTTACCCTGGATGATATTTCACGACGCCTCGCCCTTGGCGAAGTCGCCGAACTCAATATCATCATCAAAGGGGATGTGGACGGATCTATTGAGGCACTCGCCGGGTCACTTCAGAAAATATCCAACGAAGAGGTGAAAGTGAACATCATTCACACCGGTGTAGGCGCAATTTCCGAATCGGATGTTCTGCTCGCGTCAGCTTCAGATGCCATTATCATCGGGTTCCAGGTTCGGCCCTCAGCCAATGCCCGCAAACTTGCCGAAACCGAAGAGATCGATATCCGTCTCTTTAGTGTCATCTATGATGCTGTTGATGCCGTACGTGATGCGCTCGAAGGCCTGCTTTCACCCGAAGTGAATGAAAAAATCGTCGCAACGATGGAGGTGCTTGATATCTTTAAAGTACCGAAAGTTGGAACGGTTGCCGGTGGTAAAGTTACCGATGGAAAAATAACCCGAAATTCTAAAATCCGGCTTATCCGCGATGGCATTGTTATCTATGAAGGAGAACTCTCCTCTTTAAAACGATTCAAAGACGATGTCAAGGAAGTCGCAAGTGGATATGAATGTGGGTTGAGTATCAAAAATTACAATGACATCAAGGTCGGGGATGTCATTGAAGCGTATGTGGTCACCGAAACCAAACGCAAACTCAAGAGCGAACCAAGCGAATGAGTATCAGAACAGAACGTGTAGCCGCACTTTTGAAGGCCGATATCGGAGAGATTCTCCAGTTGGATTATCAGCATGACGCCATGCTGACTGTCACCAATGTGCGCGTCTCCCCGGATTTGCTTCAGGCCCATATCTATCTGAGTATTCTGTCAACACAGGAAGATGCAGGAGAAAACTTCGAATTTATCAGGGAAAAAACCCCGGAGATACGAAAAAAACTGGCCGCGCGTATCCGTCACCAGGTCCGGCGAATTCCGGAACTCCATTTTCATCTGGATGATACCGCAGAATACGTTGAAAAAATCGACTCCCTCTTTCGGAAAATTCAGACCGACCGTGACGATACCGGCAGTGATGATGACTCCGGTGATTCCGATGATTCCGGGGATACGCGGCCCCGCGGAGATTCCGACCAGTAACGCAGATCTCTTCTACCGGCATTTATGGCAGCACCTCCTCTCTCAATATCCCAATTGCCGGTTTTTTCCAGGGAACAGCTCCCGATAGCGGGAACGGATCTTAGCTTCGGTGCCGTATTTCTGATGGATAAACCATCCGGCTGGAGCAGTTTTGATGTGGTTAAGTTTTTGCGCAACCGCATCCGGACCCGAAAAACCGGACATGCAGGAACGCTCGATCCCCTGGCTACCGGCCTGCTCGTGCTGTGTGCCGGAAAAGCTACCAAAAGCATTTCGGAAATCCAGGAGTATCCCAAACGATACCGGGCCATCGTGGAATTCGGGACATCCACACCCAGTCAGGATGCCGCAACCGAACCCGATGCCCATTCACCATTTGATCACATCAGCCGGGATGCCGTCGAACAGCTTGTTTCGGAGAAATTCACCGGAACCATCCTCCAGGTCCCTCCCATGTATTCGGCGCTGTGGAAAGATGGGAAAAGGCTCTATACCTATGCCAGAAAAGGGGAAGAGGTCGAACGTGAACCCCGGGAAGCGGTAATTCATGAACTTAAAATCTGTGATTTTGGTGATGGTAAGATGGAGATCGATGTACTTTGCGGCAAAGGGACGTATATCCGGACGCTTGCACACGATCTGGGACTGGAACTGGGATCACGTGCCCATCTCTCAGGACTGCGCCGCACAGAGATAGGCCATTTCCACGTAGATCAGGCACTGACCGTAGAACAGATCCGGGAGTTATATGCCGATGGGGCATGATTTGCACCTTCCCGGTGTTTTGTGAACTAAGAACCCGACATCGATTATCCATTTTGCTGCATATGAGTGAACCGGTATTCATTCAGGATTATGAAAAAAACCCGTCAAATGTCCTGACAGTGGGTACATTTGACGGTGTCCATCTCGGTCACCAGGCCCTGATCCATAATGTGGTCAAACGAGCCCGTGAAAAAGGAGCGCCAGCCGTGGTTGTGACATTTGATCCCCATCCCAGGGATATTATCCACCCAACCTCGGATGGAATCCGGCTTCTGACTACGCTGAATGAACGGGCAGCCATTATGGAGGATTACGGCATCGACCGGATGGTGGTAATCCCATTTACCCGGGATTTTTCGATGCTCACCTCCGAACAGTTCATTCGCGATTATGTCCATCGCCGGATCGGGGTTAATACGTTTGTGATTGGCTACGACCACCATTTTGGGCGTGACCGGAGAGGGTCGATTCAGACTTTGAAAAAATTATCAGGCGATCTCGGATTTTCTGTCTATGTCGAAGAGGCTCATGAAGTGAAACACACAACGGTCAGCAGCACCGTCATCCGGAGACTGCTCGAAGAGGACGGAGATGTCGCCGGTGCGGCGGAAATGCTGGGGCGGAATTACGAAATCAACGGAACCATCGTCAAGGGTGATCAGCGGGGGCGGACGATCGGTTTCCCGACCGCAAACCTGAATCCGGATAACAAGCACAAAGTCTTGCCTGCACTTGGGGTCTATTGTGTGGAGGTGAAACTGGATGGACAAACATTTCGGGGGATGATGAATATTGGAATCCGGCCCACTTTTGAGGGGACAACCGGTGTCGTGCCGGAAGTGCATATATTTGATTTTGACCGAACGATTTATGGCAGCAAAATGAGCGTCCGGTTCTTGCAGCGGATTCGGGGGGAGAGGAAATTTTCCGGTCCGGAAGGGTTGATCGAGCAGCTTATCAAAGATCGGGAAATGTGCCGCCAGGGGGATTAACCGGAACGGGCAAATCCATTACCTGTTTGGAAATGGGCCACTTTTCACTTATTTTCCAATGCTAATTTAAACCTTACATCTACTTTAGCATTATAACATCTAAAGCGGAGATTTTTGTACATGAATATTACAGTAGAAGAAAAGAAAGAGATTTTCAAAAAATTCGGTAAATCAACCGAAAATACCGGTTCGCCGGAAGCACAGATCGCGCTCTTCACCGAGCGGATCAACAGGCTCACCGATCACCTGAAGACGCATAAAAAAGACCATTCCACACGTCTCGGCTTGCTGAAGCTGGTCGGTAAACGCCGCCGCCTCCTAAACTATGTGATGAAAAAGGATATTGAGGGATACCGTAAACTTATCAAAGAGTTGGGTATTCGTAAATAACACAATAAAAGGCATGGGGTACCCGTGCCTTTTTTGTATAAAAGCCCACTGATTGATCAATATCCGGGTACGTGATTTTCGGGACTTTTTCACACCATGGGATAGCATCCCCCCGGCTATTGTACTATACGCAAACGACGAAAGACGAATAGAACAAACCTATGAAAGCTGATTTTAAAACAATTGAATATGCACCCGGTAAAGAGATGTCCGTAGATGTCGGCCGGCTTGCAAAACAAGCGAATGGAAGCTCATTTGTACGCATCGGGGATACAGTAGTGATGGCAACAGCCACTGCTGCCAGAGAAGCCAGACCCGGCCAGCCCTTTTTTCCGCTGACCGTCGAGTTTAAAGAGACTTTTGCTGCCGGTGGAAAATTCCCCGGTGGATTCATC
>SLLW01000384.1 GCA_007133875.1 Balneolales bacterium
AGGTTTCAAACATAATTAGTTCAATATTGCAAGTTGTCACTTTTTTGGATGGTTCCATAATGGGAACTTTGTACCTTGTTTTTAAATAACGATAACCTGCATTTGTACCCGTTTAACCCTATAATACCCGATCCCCCGAACGTCGAAAAAGGACGACAGTAAACCCCATGTATCGCGTACAGTTACAAAATTTTGAAGGCCCTCTCGATCTTTTGCTTTTTTTTATAAAGCGGGATGAACTGGATATCTATGATATTCCGATCTCCTATATTACCGAGCAATTCCTGGAATATATCCGGTTTCTTGATGAACTGGATCTGTCTGTAGCAAGCGAATTTATCTACATGGCCAGCACTCTGATGGCGATAAAGGCACGGATGATGATCCCGACGCCGGAGACCGAAGAGGAGGAGTTTAGTGAAGATGATCCCCGCTTTGAGCTGGTACAGGCTCTGCTGGAATACAAAAGATATAAGGAGGTTTCGGAAGAGATGGCCTCTTTCGAAAAAAAAGCACGTTTCAGTTATATCCGGGGTTATACCGAACCTGATCAGGTTGAGTCGGAACAGAAAGGGGAAGCCCTTCGTGAAGTCACGCTGCTTGATATCATGGCGGCCTTTAAAAATGTCATGAAAACGGTAGGTGAAGTCCATTTTCATGATGTCCGGCACGATGAAACCGATATTGAAACGCAAGCTACATACATAACGGAATACCTCGCAAAGCAGGGAAAAAGCTCTTTTATTCAGATCTGTTCCGGACTTGCATCCCGCGTGGCTGTCATCATCACATTCCTTGCCATTCTTGAACTTATCAAGGAAAATGATGTAAAACTGATGATTACCGATGACCATACCGAGTTTTACCTGGAACTCTACTCCCCCGACGATCTCGACGATATTTCTAAAACAAGCTGATATCCATGCCCTCTTTTATTTGTCAGCCCTCATACGTTTCTCAGAATACCAAGTCAAAATCGACATTTACCGGTCCGGGAACACTTCCGGTTTCGATCGGTATTGGCAATGGTTCTGTGAACGTGATCATTCTGTTTCTGGTACTGTTTGTTCATTCGGCCTGTTTCCATGTATCGGAAGGTAATTCCCAAAATTTATTGAACATCACCGGAGATTCGCCTGCCGGTTATGTTTCAGAGTCATTTCTTTCCGGGCATCTCCATGTACTTGCTCACGATTCGCTTGAAGGTCGCGGAACGGGTCAGGAAGGGGCACGCAAAGCCGCCGACTACATCCATGACTTCTACCATTCTGAAACATTCTCTTCGATAGGGGACATGGAGGTCATCCGGCAACCTTTTACCCTGGAAGGGAGATTCTGGGATGCGGTCACCTATGGACTCTTTCAAATTGATGAAGAGGATACCCTTTATCAATCGCAAAAAACGATGACCAAAGGCTCGGTTTCGTCTTTTTATCCGCTGATGGATGGGACCGATGAGGTGGAAGGACCTGTTGTTTTTGCCGGTTTTGGCCCTGTTGACAGGAATGTGCGGGAGCTCGTATCCCGGTCAGATGAAATGCAGGATGCGTGGGTGATGATTTTTGAGGATAACGCTGACCCTCCGCCCGGGAATACGAGTTATGGAATCTCCCGGTCTGACCTTGTTCGGAAAATCAGTGGCTATTATGGCGCTGCCGGGGTGATTTTCATCCCGGACTCTGCTCCGGAAGTATGGGAAGAGAAAGCCGCAGATATGAGCCGCCAACTGGAACGGCCCCTGGCAATACGGAAACAGGGGAGTGTTGGCTTTCGAAACGTCATGTCATCCGGTGGTTTGGCAGTATCTGTTCATCCTGAAAAAGCCATGAATATGCTCGGCTTATCCGAATTATCCGAACTGGACAGCCTCCGAACGTATTGGAGTGAAGCAGACACACGGGGGGAACCGGTAAACACGGGGTTCCGGCTAAAAAACAGCCCTGATATCAATTACCGGTCATTTCAGGAAGAGAACGTTGTCACTGTAATTCCGGGTGCTGACGAAGAATACCGGGATGAAGTTATTGTGTTATCGGCTCATTATGATCATATGGGCCTGGGTGAGCCGGATGATAGGGATGATATTGTATATAATGGTGCGGATGATAATGCCAGCGGAACAGCTGTCCTGATGCAGATTGCCGAAGTGTTTGGCAAGGCTTCCGGGAATGGGTACCGGCCGTCACGCACCCTTGTTTTTCTGCATGCAGCTGCTGAAGAGTGGGGGTTGATTGGGTCACGGTATTATGTCCGCAATCCGATTCATCCCCGTGACCACATTATCGCCAATGTTAATATCGACATGGTTGGTTTTATTGATGACAAATATGCTGATGAAGAGCATACCGACTATATCTACATCATTGGGGCGGGACTGCTTTCTTCGACTCTGGGATCGATTCTTGATCAAGCCAATCATGCTTCATCGAATCTCATACTGGATCAGAAATACAATGATACCGGGCACCATATGAGGTTATATCGCAGAAGCGATCAATGGGCGTTCGCAGAACAGGGGATACCGTTTGTCTTTTTTTTCTCGGGGTTGCATGACTATTACCACAAGCCATCAGATACGGTTGACCGGATAGATTATGCACTTCTTACTTCCCGGTCCCGATTTGTTACGGAATTTGTCTGGAGGCTGGCTGAAAGCCCGGAACGGCCTGCAGTTGACCGGCAAGAGTGGATTCAGCAGCGGCAACATACCAGGTAGCTGTAATGCAAAAACGGCGGATAGCTCAGGTATCAGTCACGAATCATCCGGAGACACGTTTTTCAAAAAGTGCTTCGACAAACCCGGCCCGGTCAAAGACCTGAAGGTCCTCGATTTTCTCTCCTACACCGATATACTTCACAGGGACAGACATTTCGTGTGAGATGCCGATCACGATTCCCCCCTTTGCTGTTCCGTCAAGTTTCGTCAGTGCGAGGCCGGTCACATCCACAACTTCGGTAAAAGCTTTCGCTTGCTGCAGTGCATTCTGACCGGTAGAAGCGTCCAGTACCAGCAAAACCTCATGGGGTGCGCCATCGACCACTTTGCTCATCACACGTTTGATTTTGCCAAGCTCATCCATGAGCGCCCTTCGGTTATGCAGACGTCCGGCTGTATCCACCAGAACCACATCGGCTCCTTTTGATTTTGCGGATGCAACGGTATCGTAAGCCACTGCGGCCGGATCGGCACCCTGTCCCTGGCGGATCAGGGGGACATCAGCCCGTTCACTCCAGATTTTAAGCTGCTCCACAGCACCAGCACGAAATGTATCCCCGGCACCAAGCATAACCTTTTTTCCGGCCAGTTTGTACATGTTGGAGAGTTTGCCGATGGTAGTGGTTTTTCCTACACCATTCACACCAACGACCATGATCACATGGGGTTTCTGCTGCAACTCTGCATCGAACTCGGCCGGTCGGTTTGGTTCGTTTTCTTTAAGAAGGGAGGCGATCTCTTCCTTGAGGATGGCTTGAAGTTCGTTGCTGCTTATAAATTTATCTCTTGCTACCCGCTCTTCGATGCGGCGGATCACTTCCAGTGTTGTGTTTACACCTACATCGGATGTAATGAGTATCTCCTCCAGATCATCAAGGACTTCGTCGTCAACCCTGTCTTTGCCGACCAGTGCTTTTCCCATCTTGTCGAAGAAGCTACTCCGGGTTTTTTCAAGCCCCTGTTGCAGTGACTCTTCTTTTTTTCCGAAGCCCAGTTTGTCAAACAATCCCATAGCAGATTTTTTTTTAATTAGATGAACACATTACACCAGGGACTTAATTAAACTCGGCACCTCTTTTCTGAATCTGGTAGAAACGGTGTGCATAGGATCCCAGTGAATACAGCAACAAAATAAGGCTTAACAACATTAAAAAATGGATTGTTTGCTCTTTTTGAGGGAAGAAAAAAGCGACAATCCAGTAGATGGCAAGAACATTCACCGCTACTTTTCCTGATATGACCGACATGGCATATTTCCCTCTTTTTTTCTTGATCAATAGCGATCCGGCAAGAATGAGGCTGTCACGAACGATCAACACCACTACAAAAAAAGCCGGTATGATATTGATGATTACACCATACAAAAAGAGGATCAACGCACATACCTTATCAGCAAGAGGGTCCGCAATTTTTCCAAATTCGGTTACCTGATTCATTTTTCGGGCGAAATAGCCATCCAGATAATCCGAAATGAAAGCATAAGCGATGAATGCAACAATGAGCCATGTTGCCTCTTCGCCCGAAGCGTGATGAAGGAAAAGTATGGGTACGGCGATAAGTGCACGTGACAGAGATATTGCATTGGCAATGGTTAATACTTCATTTTTTACAGGAATTATTTTTCCATCAAGGTGTGTTTTCTCTTCGGTCACGTTGCTCCGGGATTATTCAGTATTGCATATAGTCGGGAATTAGGGTGCTGTATGCGTTCCTCCCGATTCTAACTTATATTTCCGGGTATTTCGTTGTAAATTTGCAGCTACTGCTTATCAAACCCGGCCTCATAAAATAAAAATTTATCTGATGAACACGAAAGATACCAGGCATTCGCTGATTGAGAAGCAAATAAGCTCGGAAAAAGTCTTTTCCGGTACGTTGTTGCATGTTTATAAGGATCAAGCGGAGTTGCCTGATGGCAGCAGTTCTGTTCGGGAATGGATTGATCACCCGGGTGCATCGGCAGTTTTACCGGTATTTGAATCCGGAGAGGTACAACTTGTGCGGCAGTTCCGCTATCCGTTGCAAGAGGTTTTTACGGAAGTACCCGCAGGAAAAATTGATCCGGGTGAGGATCCACTGGTTACAGCAAAAAGGGAATTGGAGGAGGAGGCTGGTGTTCGTGCAAAAAACTGGACTTCGCTCGGGAAGTTTCATCCGTGTATCGGTTATACAAATGAAATAATCCATCTCTATCTTGCCTGGGGACTTGAAACGTTCGATAACCATGTAGATGAGGATGAGTTTTTGCATCCGGTCCGCATGCCGTTCCAGGAGGCGCTGAATGGTGTGGTGAACGGAGAGATCACCGATGGAAAGACCATTACAGCGATTATGAGAGCGGCAAGCTGGTGGAAAACGAATCATCCCTTTCCGCTGGACCTTAAACTATAGGTTTATTAAGGAGCCTGTTATATCCATTTCCAGAAATAACGGGATAAAGCGACATGATTACACGCTATCCAATGGTGTGTTGTTTCCATGCACAGAAATAGCGTGGCATCAATTATTGAGATAACCGCGTTTTTTTGCGATGTCGCTGATTTTTTCTTTCAATAGATTCCGCCCTCTGTGCAAGCGTGACCGGACGGTACCGATCGGAACATCGAGCATATTAGCGATCTCCTCATAGGTAAAATCTTCCACATCACAAAGAAGCAGGGGTGTGCGAAAATCTTCCGGCAGATTATCCAGCGCTTTTTTGAAATCATCGTCGTATTCACCGCGGTAGAACTGGGTCTGGAGGTCGGTTGTATCGCTTTGTTCACTCCGGATGGTTTCATAATAGGTGGCAATCTCATCATAATCCACTTTTGGTGGCTGACGGGAGGCTTTCCTGTAGTTGTTGATATAGGAGTTTTTTACAATTCGATAGAGCCACGCACGTGCATTGGTACCTTTCTGAAAGCTGCTGAAGAAGCGAAACGCCTTAACGATACTGTCTTGTAGCAGATCCTCGGCATCGTTGGGGTCGGTGGTCAGGCGGAGCGCATAATTATATGTAGCATCAAGATGTGGTATGATCTCCTCATTAAACTCTTCCTGCTTTTTAAGTTCTTCTGCGGTGAGTTTCGCTGTCATGGTGTCTCCAGATTCGTTCTGCTGCAAAATGGGGGATATTGTTTATTTATGATTTCGGACTTTTTCCAACAGGCGATTCAGTACATCAACTTCCTCTTCGGTTAATACATCAACAATGCCATCCAGCTGATCATTAAGTTCTTCCAAACGGTCAAGAAGCAAACGTCCTTTTTCCGAGATGGTGATATTCACTTTTCGCCGGTCATGATCACATAATTTCCGAACGGCCAGGTTCTCCTTTATCAGCCTGTCAACAATCCGCGTAATATCGGAACGCGCATCAAACATTTGTTCCCGTATGGTACAATTACCAACCGGTTCCGGGTATTGCCTATTAAGTATCCGTAGTAAATTGTATTGCTGCAGCGTCAGGTCGTATTCGTTTAACATTCGCTGCATCCTCGATACCACATTATTATAACTATAAAGGATGTTGGCAACGGCCCGGTGACGATTATTACGGAATCTTGCCTGTATTACCTGCTTTTCCAAATTCATAGGCGCTACTTCCTGTATGTGATCATTACAGGGATATTATACTCATTAAAATTACATGTTGCAACAATAAATGTTTAAACGCATAATGAGCGATTGATTTTCTCTTGTTAAAAAGCTGTTCTTAAAGCTTAAATCATGATTAGTATTTTACTGTACAACCGTATGGTTGACGGGTAGTTACCTCAACGCTTCGGCCGTCAAGTAAATTGTCCAGCGCCTCACTTACAAAATTCCGGGCACCTTCCACATCGTCCGGATTGGCGGAGGGATTGTCGTCAATGGCTCCCATGTACGCGAGTGTGCCTCCCGGTTTTATCACGTACATATGTGGTGTTACAACGGCGCCATATGCACGGCCGACATCACCTTCGGGATCAAGCAAAAGGGCGAAGGGTTTTGCTTCTTTTTCCCGCGTAATGGCAAGAGCTTCATCGGGTTCAAGGTATCCTTGTTTCCCGGGGGCTGATGAAATTATTGTAAACCAAACCACATCTTTCTCTCCATAGCGCGCCTGGAGCTTCTGCATGTTGCCGGTGTCGTAATGCTTTCTGACAAACGGACAGTCATGGTTCAACCATTCAAGTACGATATACTTATCATCGTATTCGGAGAGGGTATGAACCTCACCGGCAGCATCCGGCAGTGTAAAATCCGGAACGGATTCACCAATTTCCACACCGGAACCCCCGATATTTCCGGCACTAATTATTGTGGCTGTAAGAGCGAGGGCAAAAATAGTTGTGATAAACGTTTTCATATCGCTTCTCCTGTTAATGGTATTAATTGACCGGAAATGTAATTTCGAGCGCATTCAACATACGGTCACCAAGCCACCCATCCTCCGAATATAGCAGACCCTGCAATTCGGATATTTCGGAACCAAGATATCGTGATGCTTGCATTTCTATCTCCAGCCCATCAGCTGACCGGGTGGTTCTTTGTGGTGATGTGTGCTCAATCACACCCTGTTTATATGGAAAGAAATAGATTGTTTCGGGATCTGGAATATTTGCATTTTCGTCCCGGGATATTACAGTCAGTTTAAATGTTCCGTTTTCAAGGGATGCTGCCGCAGACCACGACTCCGAGCTTTCGGGCAGGCGGGATTTGGAATCCTTTATTTTGCCCCGGGCTGATTCGCTGAATGACAAAAGGGATCCGTCTGAATCTGTTTCCAGCATCAGTTGTGCAGATTCGGGCAGGCAGATATCTTTGCAGACCAGCCAGTTTAAATCCGCCGAAATGAGTTGAGCGGTCGTCCTGTCAGTAGATTCCCGGATGTGCGCAGGCACAAGGAGGGTAACGTTATCCGAATAACCATACGTGGTTACTCCATCTTCATCAAAACGGGACGGGTAGGGCCAGTGGATATCGCCCGGATCAAGGAGCTCATTTGCTTCCCAGTTGATGCGGGTTGGTAGTCCCGAATCACCCGGATTCCGCCAGTAAACATGCCACCCATCTTGTATCTCCATATGTACACCGATCCATAGCGTCTCCCCGGATTCACTGATTCGGGATTCTTCGGTTATGAAAGTGACATCAACCCGGTTTTCCGGGTCGCTTGCTTCCGGATTCGCCTGGAACAGTGTTTGTGCTATGGCCGTACCGGAATGACCAACCAGTGTTTGCATGGGCAACCCTGTACTGCAAAAGCCCGCCAACAGTATCCAGGCCAGTGTCGGTTTCAAGGGGGTTTTATTCTTACGAGGCAACATCCGGTAGATAGAAAAGAGTTTCCGGCTGGTTGTCCAAGAACTGATTGCCGCCTGAGCCAGTCCTTCGATACCTGTGCAGGTTAATCACAAACGGGATAGCACATAAAAATGCTGTTTTTCCTAATGTAGTTATGCTATATACTGATAATGCAACAAAGCATCAATCTGACTTTCATTAAAAAGTTACAATTATATCACCATAACATGATTGATTTTAACAATTTATCAGAAATGTGCGAAGGGCACGATGAATAACTTTTTTCAAGGTTGGCGAAATTTTGTGGCCGGAAGTATTTCAGGAGCACTGCTGGCCGGGAGCCTCCTCCTTTTTTTTCCGCTTATCAGCTCATTACATATCGATTCGGCAATTCTGGCTGGAACCCTGGGCGCCTTTGCCGGTGCGTGGATTGCATCATCATTC
>SLLW01000177.1 GCA_007133875.1 Balneolales bacterium
ACCATCATCGCCCGCTGGTTTCGTGAAATTATTGAAAAGGGAATCGATGCCGATGATGAGCCGCAACAATTTATGTCAGAGTTATCGGCCATCATCCGGAATGCACTGAAAGGTGATGCCAGCCCCGATCCTGCGAAGTATATGCTCTTTACCGGGCCGTCGGGATCCGGCAAAACCCATCTGATCATGAAACTGCTTCTGCATCCCGGGTTCATGTCGGGCAAACAGATAGCGGTTGTGTCACTGCTTCCTCCGGACCAGAGCAAGCAACCTTACTACACCGTATTAAAACCGTTTTGTGACGATCACGGAATCTCGTATTTCACCGCAGAGAAACCCGCTGATGTAACGAAACAGCTGCAAAGTTGGGAAACGTTTGATCATGTCCTCTTTGATTCACCTGCAATCCCCGTCGAGCAGGACAGTTCCTTCCGTCAGTACTGGAAGATGCGGCAGCTGCTTGCTTCGGTTACACCGCTTGAAGTACACTATGTCGTCAACGCATCCCTCAACCGCTACTATTTCCGGAACTCCGGGAGTGTCCATCACCCCCTGCAACCCGATTTTGTCGCCATTACCCATCTTGATGAAGTTTCCGAGTGGGGGCCCATCATTCCATTCATGGAAGACATGGGATGCGGAGCCCGGTATATCAGCAAGGGGGCTTCAATCCCCGACGGTTTGGCTGAATTCAGCCCGGCCTGGTTTGCTCAACAAGTTTTGCAAGATACCTGATAGATTATGACACAACTAACTGATACGAATCAACCATTTATCATTGCAACCGTCAGCGGCAAAGGCGGTGTTGGAAAAAGCCTGACAAGCGTCAATGTGGCCGACACCCTGCATAAAATGGGTTATGCTGTTGCCATTCTGGATGCGGACATCGGTATGTCCAACTGCGCGACATTGCTCAATGAGCAGGTCGACGCTACCGTCATGCAGTGGGTAAACGGTGCGTGCGGCCTCGAAGACCTTCCCCATGATTGTGATGGACTTACGCTGGTAACCGGCGCCGATGAACCGGGTCAGAATGAGCGGGATTACGAATTGCTGATGGAGGCGATGGACCAGGTCCTGGTTGCCATGGCCGAAGAATTTGACTTCATCATCATCGACACGCCGGCGGGATCCGGCGAACTCAGCCTGTGGGCCCTTGACCGCGCCCAGCTCGGAATGATCATGCTTGTCAACGAACCAACCGCTATCTCGGATGTCTACCGTTTTTGTAAATATATCCTGAATATCGATCCAACCTATCCATTCGCAAGCGTTGTGAATTTTTCTGAAGATGAAGCCGGTGCCGACAGTATCCAAAAACGATTTAATACGATCCTCCAGTACTTCATGAAACAGGAGGTCTCCTATCTGGGATTCATACCGGCCAGCGATGATGTTCGCATGTCCGTTACAAAACAGATTCCGGTTACCCGGATGCAGCCGGAGTCGCCGGTACTCAAAGAGTTTGAATTTATCGCACACAATATCCTGAATGCCATGCCCGGTGAGAAAAAACTTCCCCGGCAACGTACCATGAGTCACGAATAACCGAGTGGAAATTATGCTATTACGACTGATTGCCGCCATATCCCTGCTCGTTTTTGCCCTGCTGCTAATGGCCGGCGCACAAATAGACCTGGCTTTGTATCGCACACTGATTGTGTTTCTTGTGCTTTTTGCCGGAGTATATCTGTCACTTTTTTTTATCAATATCATCCAGATCTCTCCCGATTCGAAAGCCTCTGCTACCTCTGCCGGAACAGCAACCGGTAAAAACAAAACCGGTAACAGCGGCAGCGAAAGCGGAAAGGAAAACTACAATAAATCATCATAAAAGTTATGGGTGACAAGTCATTACAAGAACTGGTAGATACGTATTGTCAGGAACCTGTTGACGGCCTTCGAAATGCCATTATCAGCAAGTCGATGCCGTTGGTCCGCAGTATCATTGGAAAAATAAAGCGGCCTGACCACCCTCTCACTCATCGCGAAGATCTCGAAAGTGCCGGTATCAGTGGTTTATTACAGGCGCTCAACAGTTACGACCACGACAAAAAAATTCAATTCAACACCTTTGCGTACTACCGCATACGGGGCAGTGTGATTGATTACCTGCGAAAGGTGGATCAGATCCCACGGGTACAGCGGAGTAATTACGGGCGTGCCCAGGAAGTCAGTGACCAGCTTTGCCAAAAACTTGGGCGTCCTCCGGAAGATCATGAAGTTGCAGATGCGATGGATATGTCCGTCGAGGATTATCAGACGCTTTTATCCAATGTCCAACAGCGTAATGCGTTGTCGCTCGATTCCCGTTTCGATGATGACGGGGGATCGCTCTACGACACACTTCCTGATCGGGAAGGTAATCAACCCGACAGTAACCTGGAAAAGAATGCCATGATCCAGAAGCTGCAACGAAGGATCGGCGAGCTGAACGAGCGTGACCGTCTCGTTTTGACCCTCTACTATTTTGAGGATATGACCCTTAGTGAAATCGCCTTGTTGTTGGAACGTTCCGAGGCAAGGATTTCACAAATCATTGGCAAATTGCTGATGCAACTGAAAAACGAGTTGGCGGTTGAAAATACTCGAGAATCCGAATTCTGACCATGACATCCCTGTCCCGAATTGCCCGCCTTGCGCGGATTCCGGAGATTCATAAAAAGAAACGGGAAAATGATCCCCGCAAGAAGAAACGTGATAACAACGAAGAAGAGCAGCCCGAATTTCCGTTGAAAAACTACCAGGTTATAAAAAAGCCGGGGCCAAGGCAAAAGCCTATGGTCAAAACGCAGCCACTGTCATCCCAAAAAACGGCGCGCTCCCCACTTGACGACGGCATCGGCGAACGCCTTGATCTCAAAGTTTGATTCCGATCTGCGTAAACCCCGGTAGACACCGTACGCCATTCCCGTCAGGGTGATCAACGGATTTAATCCATCAGGGTCTTCATCTGATCAAACGATCAGGTCAGCGCTGCTTTGAAGCCCTGCTGACGAACTCATCCGCAAAATCCCGTATCCGTAGCAAAATCGCCATGTCCTTGATGTATGTGTTTTCGGGAAAATGAGTTGCGGTATCAGGGAATGAGCAGGTCTATCATCTGAGACAGATACTCGAACATTTTCTGAAAAAGCATATCGAATGCGACGGGGAGATACGGGATCACAAGCACCAACAAAATCATCCCGACACCGATTTTCACCGGCAGAGCAATGAAGAAAATATTTGCCTGGGGCATGATGCGTGCAAAGATGGCAAAGGAGACGTTCAGCATAAAAAGCACCACCAGGAAGGGTGATGCGATTTGAACGCCGGTAATAAAGAGATAGGTGGCCATTTCGATAAAGAGCGGCGAGGCCATATCAAGTTGCGCGGTGCTGATGGGGATGTGCTCAAAACTGTAAACGAGTCCGAGCAGGTAGACTTTATCCCCGCCGATAGCCAGGAAATAGAGAATGGCCAGTGTATTAAAGAGGTTACTGATGATAGCGCTCTGTTGCTGGGTCATACTGTCAACCACATTGGCAAAACTGAGGGCTACCTGAATACTGATCAGCCGGCCGGCCAGTTCCAGTCCCGCCAGGACAAGCTGCCCCACAAGTCCCAGTGCCACACCGGTAAGTACTTCCTGAACGATTGCAACCAACATGAAGAGGATTCCGGACTCCGGATCCACCATCACATTCTGGGCCGGAATGGCCGGAAAAAGCAGGAAACTGGTCATCAAAGCGAAAAAAAGCTTGACCCTGACCGGGAAAACCGCCGCACTGAAAAAGGGGGCTACCATGATCATGCTGCCTACACGCACAAAAATCAGAAAAGCCGATAGAATATATTCAGGTGCGAGCAACGCCATGGCATTTGCCGGTCAAATTTGGGATGGAGTCACTGGGCAATGTTGGGAATGAAGTCGAAAACGCGTTCCAGGAAACCGATGGCATATTGGAGCATAAAGCCGAAGAGGAAAAACAGGATAATTACCACAACCACCATTTTGGGGACATAGCTGAGGGTCATCTCCTGAATGGAGGTGGCCGCCTGAAAAATCGCGATACTCAATCCGATGACCAGCGCGCCGATCAGAACCGGCCCGGATAAGACAACAGCGGCGGTCAGCGCCTCCTGTACCCAGTATATGCCTGTTTCGGTGTTCATATCACATTCGGTTTAAAGAGAATATTTACATTGGTTAGAAAAACAGCACCGATGGTCAGTCGAAACTGCGGACCATGGACTGTACCAGCAGATACCATCCGTCGGTCAGTACAAATACCAGAATCTTAAACGGCAGCGAGACCAGTACCGGCGGGAGGAAAATGATCCCCATCGACAACAGTATGGACGCCACCACCAGGTCAATGACCATAAACGGCAGGTATATCATAAATCCGATCTGGAACGCGATGCGGAGTTCACTCATCACAAACGAGGGCACCACAACAAACAGCGG
The DNA here is from genome assembly GCA_007133875.1 of Balneolales bacterium. Taxonomy (GTDB): domain Bacteria; phylum Bacteroidota; class Rhodothermia; order Balneolales; family Natronogracilivirgulaceae; genus SLLW01. The sequence continues at coordinate 4,454 of SLLW01000177.1, forward strand.
GATATCGGCGATACTTTCGGCGGCATCCATCTCCAGCATATCCATGAAGAAAAGCAGATCCTGTTCCCGGGTCTGCCGCACCATAAATTCCTTGAGCGGTACGGCCGCTTCGGTGAGCGCCTCCGCCTGGGTCATCTCCTCATTGATATAGGGCTGAATGGCCTGTTCGTTCACGGCATTGAAGGTCGGCATCATGATAAATATGGTGAGAAACAGGGCAAGGCCGATCAATACCTGGTTGGGCGGCGACTGCTGCGTCCCGAGCCCCATTCGCAGGAAAAAGAAGACCACAATGATCCGGGTGAAGCTGGTCATCATTGTGATAAAAGCCGGTCCGAAAGACAATACCGTAATCAGGATCAATGCCTGGATGGCAAGAGAAAAATCCTCTGCTTCCCCCCCGATGCTTAAATCTATTTGTGGCAGTGCCTGTAGAAAAACTGAAATCATGATTTTCCGCTGAACATATTATAAAAACTCCGGCTGCCGGTCTCCTGATCATCGGGTATCGGCTCTTTCCATTGATCTTTGGGATACCGGTGGAGCAGTGTAACCGAGTCGAGCCCGATCCCGAGCACCCATATTTCGTTATTTATTTCAATAACTTTTAATTGCTGACTTTGCCCAATTGTATGCTGCCCAATATCTTTAAAGTATTTTGACGATGAGATCTGGCCGCTTTTGCTGCGTGACCAGATCCAGACACCGGCGAGGATTATCATCAGCACCACAAATGTGGTAAAAGCGTTAAAAAACATCCGTGATGAGCGGTCTTCGCTTACCTGGGCGACATCGGATTTCCCCATCATTACCCGGACACTGTCGCGGCGCTCCTGGGAGTAGGTAACCGTATCGCGATCGCGACCCGAAACACCACTATCTGCGGACTGGTAATCCATCCGGGAGACCATAAAGAGCCAAAGCACAAGCAGGACAACCGAAATGGAGATGACAATCCCGAGTATTTTTTGAGGATTGCCTCTTGGCATCAATTGACGTACATCTATCATTTCAGTCTCGCGATCCTTTCCCTGGTGGTAATCAGGTTGGTGATGCGAACACCGAAATGTTCATCGATAACGACAACTTCGCCCTGTGCAATTTTGGATCCGTTCACCAGAATATCGACCGGCTCGCCGGCCAGTTTATCCAGCTCAATGATAGATCCTTTGGCAAGCTGAAGCACTTTTCCGAGTGGCATCTCAATTTGGCCGAGTTGAACCGAAACTTCCATTTCAACATCCTTGAGCAGTGCCATACTGCGGCTATGCCCATTGGATGCTTCCCGACCACCGGTTTCGTCAAATCCTTCAAATTCCACTTTCCGACCGGAGATGACCTGGTCATGATCGACTGCCATTCTACCACCTTCATCTTCAATGGCATCCGTATCCATACCCGTGAAAACCTTTTGCGTAGTCGGGTCTTCCGGTTTGGATTCCGGTTTCTGCGATTCGGCTTTCTCGCCGGATTCCTGTTTCCCGGCGGCAGCCTGCTGTGCTTCGGGGGCGGATGCTTCCCTGGCTGCTTCTTTTTTGTCTTCGCCTTCCGGCTTCTCAGATTCCGGGGTTTCATCTCCGGTACTGCTCAGCCGGACATCGGGATTCCCAAGAAGCAACTCGGTCCGGACATCCTCATCAGCCAATCCGCTTACATTCATTTTGGCGTGGAAATACTCTCCGTGTTCAAACTTCTTTTCCAGCTGTTTGAGTGTGAGAATTTCAAGCTCCCCCAATGCCAGTCGGTGGCCATTCCGGCGCAGCGACTTGGTCATGGTAACCGACAATTCGGTAGCGAATTTTTTGAGGAGGTCACGGGTGATCTCGTTATTCTCTTTCTCCTCAACACCCATCATGATACTGGAAAGCAATCCGAACCACTCTTTGTCGAGAACCAGGATAACAGAATTATGATGGGTATCATCCTTCGCAAAAACGTAGATATCGTTTTTGTTCATTGTTTTCAGGATGTCTTTTCTATCGATGCCGTCGGCAGATTCGACTGTGATTTTGGCATCTTCCTGCAGAACGGAGGTCAGGTACTTCTCAACATCCGGCAGATTTTTTTCAAGTTCGGCTTTCCAGTTTTCCACGATCATATGAGTTCTTGTTCGTTAATATCTTCCAGCAATTCATATATTTTCACAGCTTTCCGGCTACCAAGTGTACCGGGATAGGCTGTCATTTTTTTCACATCGTTCACCCTCACCTCGAGTGGCTGATCCGTTTTCTGGTTAAGCGGTATGGCATCGCCTTCCTCGAGATTAATCAGCTCCTCCACCGTAAGCCGGGTGGTCCCCAGCAAGGGCTGAACTTTGACTTTTACTTTTGTCAGGGTCTGCTCATAGGCCTGCATCTGATCGTCACTCAGTCTGATCCTCCGGCTGTGACTATCCATCTGCAAAACCGATTCGTTCAACGTATCTTTGAGAAGACTGTAGGGATAGGATACTTTCATCTCCACTTCCCCATCGGCAAGATCGACTCTGAAAACCGCAACAATGGCCGGATCCGCGGTAATCATATGGACATTCTCCGGCTTGCTTTCATAGGTCATGGACCGTACACTCAAATACATGATCGGATCCCATGCCGCCACGATCTCCTTGCTCACATTGCCCATGATGCGTGACATGATTTTCTCCTCGATGGTGGTCAGCATCCGGTTTTCTTTCAACGAGGATCCGCGGCCGCCACTCTGCCGTTCCACCATCTGAATACAAAATCCCGGCTCCATGACCATCACCACATCGCCCCCCATCTCTTCGACATTTAAAACATACAGAGCACTGGGGCTTTTTATATGGCGGATGAACTCACTGGTGGCCAGTTGATCAATCTGCGCAAGTTTGACATCCACTTTTTGCCGCAGTCCAGAACTGAAAATCCGGCTCAGGTTCCGTGCAAAAACCTCATGGAGCGTACGCAATGTACGCATGATCTCCTTGCTGAAAAGCTTGGGATGCTTAAAGTCGTACGGTTCGACGTACTTTTTGGGCCGTGTTGCCGGTTTCGGAAAATTCGAATCCATAAATTTTAATCACTCGGTTTACGCACATCATTGCATTACATACTTGGTGAAATACAAATTGCGTACCGAACGCACACCGATGGCCTGATTTACTTCATGGGCCAGCTCTCTTCGCAACTCTTCACGGACTTCAAACTGCATCAACTCTCTTGATGTGCGGGATGCGATCACTTCATTTAGTCGGTCATGTATCATCATCAAATTCTTGTCAACCAGCTCTACATGGTTATGATGGGACAATTTAATGCCTATTTCGACGACCAAAAAGCGCGGAGAGTTACCGCCGGAAGGATTGACAATGATCTCTTCCAGCAAATACGTTGTAGAATAATCGGGAGGATCGCCGAAAACGAGCAGATAAATATCCGTATAGTGCTCATCAACTAAAACATAAGCACCGACAGCCTGACCCAAAATCAATATAACCAGCAGGAAATATTTTCCCCTGGACAGAAATTTTGAGTCTTGATCGTCCCGGTCAGGCACGGCGGCTTCCGAAACATCGTTTTTATTTTCGCTAAATGCTGGCATACGGGTATTATCGGCAGTTACTCGGCGTTACTCAACCCTCTTTGCCAAATTGGGAGTTGTTCGTCCAGTTCAATGAATCCATCATCATAACGAACATATATTTCAACCCTCCGATTCGCACTTCGTCCCTCCGGCGTATCGTTGGTCGTGACGGGTCGGTACTCGCCGTAACTGCTTGCTTTAAAGCGCTCTGCCGGTAACTGGCTAAGCTCTTTGATGAAACGGACAACCGATATGGATCGTGAAGCTCCAAGATCCCAGTTGCTCCGGTAATAAGCGGATTCCCGCAAGGGCACATTATCCGTATGACCCTGAACCTCGGTTTCA
>SLLW01000050.1 GCA_007133875.1 Balneolales bacterium
ATTGAAATCCATGAAAAACCGATGGTTCCAAGCGGTGAGCTGGCCAGTAATCCCCAGGGGGAGACCGCCGAAATTGACGAAGGACTCTACGGGAAAACAGCATTTCGTGCTATTCTGGATATCGGATACCTGGACATCCAGCCGGAATTTCTGATTCCGAAAAGCAAGGACATCGAAATTGTGGATGCCAGTTCGGACATGCTTGTAGTCAATGTGGGTCAGAATGAACGGGACCTCAAAGTGGGTGACATGGTTTCCTTCCAGTTGAAATATGTCGGTGCACTCGGCCTGATGAATTCCGACTATATCGACAAATATATTGAGTAGGTACATCATGGTGAGTGGAACTTCTGTCATATGACCGGAAACGTTTCCGCACAGAACAGATCCGGCGGTACCGGGTTCCATCCGTTGGTGGAAATGGGTGATCATTTCAGGGTTTTAGATCTTGAGCGTGGGTACCATCCGGCCGCTATTTCACTCGACCCTCCGTCAATCGGCCGCTATAACGAAAAGCGCCGGGGAATGTACACCACCGATTTGTTCGGAGGGGTACGAAACATCCATGTCGGACTCGATTTCTGGGTGCCTCCGGGTACCCCGGTCTATGCATTTGATGATGGGGATGTGCTTTTTTTCCGGAATAATGACCATCCCGGGGATTACGGCCCGACGGTTGTGACCCGGCACTCCGGCCCGGAGGTACAGAAGCTTTTGAAAATGTTACAACACGCCACTGGCTCTGGCTCCGGATCTGACTCCGGCTCCGGTTCCAAACCTGACACGGACTTTTACTCCTCCCCCGACACCGATACCACCTCCGACGCGCTCTATGCATTGCATGGTCATCTTTCCCGCGATACCCTTTCGGGTCTTGTCGATGGCATGCCGCTGAAACGTGGTCAGGTGATTGCAACGGTGGGAACAGAGCACGAGAACGGCGGTTGGGTGCCGCATCTCCATTTTCAGCTTGCGCTACATCCGCCGAAAGAGCCCGATATGCCGGGTGTGGTGAGCGAAGCGGATCTTCCGGAAGCATTGAAACACTACCCCGATCCCCAGTGGGTCACCGGGCGCTATTATTGAGTTTATTTTCGTACGGTTTTTCGGTATTTATACAAGGGCCGGAAATTTAACACCAGAGTCACCCTGTTTGTCATATGAAGCTTGTTGAAATTCGAAAAAAACTGCACACCCTGGCGGAAATTGCACATCAGGAGAAAAAAACCGCAGCATTTGTAACCGGCCGGCTTCACGAGACCGGGGTGACGGACATATACGAGGGAATCGGTGGATATGGCCTGATCGCCGTTATCGACAGCGGTAAAAAAGGCCCGTCGGTACTATTTCGTGCGGAACTGGATGCCTTGCCTATTGAGGAATCCCTCGATCTGGACTATGCATCAAAACAAAAAGGGGTATCGCACAAATGCGGCCATGACGGCCATATGGCGATTCTTCTCGGGCTTGCTGAAAAGCTCCGGAAAAATCCGCTGAAAAGCGGTAAGGTCTACCTGCTTTTTCAGCCGGCCGAAGAAACCGGTGAAGGGGCCCAGAAAATGCTGGATGACAAAAAATGGCCCGATATCTCTCCGGATTATGCCTTCGCCCTGCACAATCTGCCCGGGTTTCCGCTCCATTCTGTGCTGTTGCGTAACAACGTATTTGCCGCCGGATCCCGGGGCCTGATCGTACGTCTGAATGGAAGTACCGCGCATGCCGCCCACCCCGAACATGCCAAAAGCCCGACATCAGCAGTAGCTACCCTCATTAATGACTGGCAAAGTCTGCCGAGATCGGCAATGCCGTTCGACCGGGCCGGACTGGTAACCATAATCCATGCGCGCATCGGGGAACAGGCATTCGGTACTACACCCGGATATGCCGAATTGATGGCCACCATTCGTGCGCATCAGACGGATGACCTGGACCTGCTAAGTGACAAAGCGGTAAAAATGGCGAAAGCTGTGGCATCGCAATGGGAACTGAAGATGGAACATGAATGGACAGAACGGTTTCAGCCTACCAGCAACGACCCCGATTCGGTTGCGTTGATTGAAAAAGTGGCCGAAAGGTTGTCCGGTGGCAAGGAGAAGGGTACAAAAGGCAGGAAAAGCAAAAAAGGCAGCGATGGCCATGTCGATGATATCCGCCATCTCCCCAGGCCGTTTTCGTGGTCGGAGGATTTCGGACACTTTACCGAACGGTATCCCGGAGCACTTTTTGGACTCGGTGCCGGAGACAAGCAACCACAGATGCATGACAAAAAATATGATTTCCCGGATGAACTCCTTCCGACAGGAGTATTGTTATTCGATGGTATCATAGATCAACTGGATATGCGGTAACCTGTAAAATAAATCAGAATCCTGTTTTCAGAAACGAATAGATGTTTCACACTTCCTACATCGAGATCAATAAGTCTGCACTGCAGTCGAACCTGAAATTTTTAAAAAACCTGGCCGGTGAGGGAGTCCGGTACTGTTCCGTAATAAAGGGGAACGCTTACGGACACGGAATCGAGCATTTCATTCCGCTGGCAGAAGGGTGCGGTGTTGACTTCTTTGCTGTCCACAGTGCCGATGAAGCGTTGCGGGCCCATATGGTAATGGATGAACATTCGCATGTCATGATCATGGGGATGATTGACGACAACGAACTGGACTGGGCCATCGAAAATGACATCTCCTATTACGTGTTTGAGTTCGAACGCCTTGAGGCAAGTATAAAAGCGGCTAAAGAGCAGAAAAAAAAGGCGCAAATCCACGTAGAACTTGAGACGGGGATGAACCGGATCGGGTTTGCCTGGGAGGATCGTGTAAAGCTTGCCGAATTGCTCTATCGCGAACGGGAGCATCTCCATATTATGGGGTTGAATACACATTTTGCCGGCGCCGAAAGCATTGCAAATTACTTGCGTATCCAGAATCAGATAGCCAATTTCAACCGATATCAGTGGTATCTGCGAAAAAAAGGAATCCGGTCGGAGCTTCGCCATACGGCCTGTTCCGCACCGCTTATTTCCTACCCCCATACCCGGATGGATATGGTACGTATCGGTATCGCTCAGTACGGTTATTGGCCCAGCAAAGAGACCCACATGCAGTATCTGACACAAAATGGCGGTAAAAATATGACCGAAAACCCGCTTCGACAGATTATCAACTGGAAAACCCGCGTTATGAGCGTAAAGACGGTTCCGTCGGGTGAGTTTATCGGATACGGAACGGCTTACCAGGCAACGGATGATACCATTACGGCAACGGTACCAATAGGGTACAGCCACGGATTTACACGGAGCCTGAGTAATCTCGGGAAAGTTTTGATTCAGGGGCAGCGGGTGCCGGTGATTGGTATGGTCAATATGAACATGATGATCGTAGATGTCTCCCACTGCGAAGATGTTAAACGTGGAGACGAAGTGGTGCTGGTCGGCAGTCAGAACGATAACCGGATTACCGTCTCCTCATTCAGTGACCTCCTGAATAATGTCAATTATGAAACGCTGGTCAGATTACCTCGTGATATTCCACGTTTTATCGTGGAAGATTAATCCTTTCCGATAAAACCACTGTTGGGCCGGTCTGTTTTACGATGAAATTTCAGAAATTTTCACCCAGTTTGACATTTCCACCCAATTTGTCACTGCTACCCAGGTTGTCTTTTCCACTCAATTTCAATTTCTGAACGCACTTTTCTATGAATAGGAACATAAAACGCGCAATTATCGCCGGTTTGCTGCTTCTCGTTGTGGCCCTTCTGTTGTGGTACCGGCTTGACAGCAGTAACGGGTCGGAAACGGCCGATCCGGACGGATCCCGGCAGAATGAGCAACCTGCAATGACGGTCGATGGTTTTGTGGTTTCGCCGGAGCCGTTCAAGGAGACGGTGTACACCTCCGGTAATATACTTGCGGATGAGGAGATTTATGTGCGCCCTGAAACAGCCGGACGCATTACGGCCATCCATTTTGAAGAAGACAGCGAAGTTCGTGAAGGCGACCTGCTGGTAAAACTGAACGATGCCGACCTGCAGCAGGAGAAACGTCGTGTCACCTATCAGATCAATCTTGCACAAATCCGCGAACAGCGGCAGGAAGAGTTACTTGGCCGGAATGCCATTGCACAGGATGATTATGATGTCGCCCTCAATGAGCTCAATACCCTGATTGCCCAGCGCGACGGGATCGATGCCCAAATCGACAAGACCGAAATTCGGGCTCCGTTTGACGGCATCATCGGCCTGAAAGAGATCAGTGTCGGCAGCAATGTCACCACCCAGTCCACCATTACCAGCCTGCAAAAAATCGATCCGATAAAAGTCGAATTCTCCATTCCCGAGCGCTATCGTGCATCGGTAGCACGCGGCCAGACGGTCCGGTTCCGGGTTGAGGGCGGCGAGAATGAGAACGAGGGTGAAATCTATGCGATCCAGCCGAGGGTAGATCGTGAAACACGGACCCTGCGGATGCGGGCGATCGCTTCCAATCCCGATCTGCGGATATTTCCCGGCGGTTATGCCCGGGTGGAGGTGGACCTGCAGGAGTTGGAAGACGCGTTGCTCATTCCCTCCGAAGCACTGGTTCCGGAGATCACCGGGTATCATGTTTTTCTCTTATCGGACGGATATGTTTCTGAAAGAGCGGTTGAGATTGGAACCCGAACAGATCGGAGTGTGGTCATTCGTGAGGGGTTGGCCCCCGGGGATACGGTGATCACGACCGGCCTGCTTCAGATTCGCGAAGGAATGCGGGTAAATGTTCAGACCGTGGAGGAGGAGTTGCCGGAAGATGAACCGGCCGGTGATGAGACCATCGGTGATGGCTCAGCTGGTTATGGTACTTTTGGTGATGGTACAGCCGATAAGGACATAGCCGGTGATGAGGCACCCGGTGATGAGATAACTGGTGATGAGACAACCGGTGATGGTACAGCCGGCACTGGCAAAACCGGTGTCGGCCTGGAAAAGGCGTTCAGCAGTGGCGTCGGTGTAACCGGACCGGGATATACGGAAAGTGAACTTGGAACGGGGACAACAGACTTATGAGTTTATCAGCCGTCAGCATTCGTCGTCCGGTTCTGGCATCGGTAATGTCCATCGTTATCGTGCTGTTTGGAATCCTCGGATACAACAGCCTGGGCGTCCGGGAGTACCCATCGGTAGATCCGCCGATTGTCACCGTTCAGACCAATTATACCGGTGCCAATGCCGAGGTAATCGAATCACAGATTACCGAGCCATTGGAGGAGCAGCTGAACGGTATCGCCGGTATCCACACCATGACGTCGGTCAGTCGCGAGGGCCGCAGCACCGTAACCGTGGAGTTTGATCTGGATGTGGATCTGGAGGCGGCGGCCAATGATGTACGAGACCGGGTTTCGCGGGCGATTCGATCGTTACCGCCTGATGTCGATAATCCAGTGGTTTCAAAAGCGGATGCCGACGCCAGTCCCATCGTGTTTCTGAATGTCCAGAGCGATACCCGCAACATTCTGGATCTGAGTGATATCGCCAACACCGTATTCAAGGAGCGCCTGCAGACCATTCCGGGGGTAAGTGAGGTCCGGATTTGGGGGGAAAAGCGGTATGCGATGCGGCTCTGGATGGATCCGGATAAAATGGCATCATACGGGATTACGGCCACCGACTTGCGGGATGCCCTGGATCGTGAGAATGTGGAGCTGCCGTCGGGACGGATTGAAGGTTTGTACACCGAGCTGACGGTCAGGACCCTGAGCCGGCTGGAAACGGCGGAGGAATTTAACCGGATGATCATCAGGGAGGATAACGGTTCGGTTGTTCGGTTTGAGGATATCGGACGCGCCGAAATCGGTGCGCAGAATGAGCGGACAATCCTCAAACGTGATGGTATTGCGATGGTTGGTGTGGTGCTGATTCCCCAGCCCGGTGCCAATAACATCGCCATCACCGACGAATTCTATGAACGGGTGGTCGAGATCGAACGGGACCTCCCGGTGGATATATCGACGGGCATCGGATTTGATACCACCGAATTCATCCGTGACTCCATCGGCGAAGTGCAGCAGACCATCATCATTGCGTTTTTGCTGGTGGTTACAATCATTTTCCTCTTTCTGCGCGACTGGCGCACGACCATCATTCCGGTCATAGTCATTCCCATCGCTATTATCGGTTCGTTTTTTATCATGTTTGTGGCCGGTTTTTCGATCAATGTGCTAACGCTGCTCGGGCTGGTGCTGGCCATAGGCCTGGTGGTCGATGATTCGATTGTCGTCATGGAGAATATCTACGCCAAAATCGAAAAAGGGATGGATCCCGTCCAGGCGGCTCTCAAAGGGGTGGGCGAGATCTTTTTTGCCGTCATTTCCACAACCACGGCCCTGGTGGCAGTTTTTATGCCGGTAATTTTCCTGGAGGGGCTGACCGGACGCCTGTTCCGGGAATTCGGGGTGGTAATGGCCGGGGTGGTATTGATCTCCTCCTTTGTGGCGCTTACGCTTTCGCCGATGCTTTGTTCCCGCATTCTCAAGCAGCGAAAAACAAAAAACCGCCTTTACACGATAACCGAACCCTTTTTTGAAGGCTTAAACAGGGTATACCGGGAATCGCTGCACACCTTCATGAAAATAAGATGGGTCGCATTTGTGATTATGGCGCTGGCCGGCGGAGGTATGTTCCTCTTCTGGACACAACTACCGGCGGAACTCGCGCCGCTTGAGGACCGAAGCCGTCTGCGTGTCTCCGTATCCGGGCCGGAAGGGGTTACTTTTGAATATATGGACCATCACATGGATCGCATGATCCGGGGTATTCAGGAGGAAGTCCCGGAGAATGAGGCGATCATATCGGTAACGTCACCCGGATTCGGGGCGGCAAGCTCGGTGAATTCCGGATTCATCAACCTTATCCTATCCGACCCTTCCGGGCGTGACCGGACCCAGATGCAGATTGCAGATGTACTGGATGGATATCTGCGGGAGTACCCGGCCACCCGAAACTTTGTGAGCCAGGATCAGACCATCGGCCAGCGGCGCGGTGGCTTGCCGATCCAGTATGTGCTTCAGGCCCCTACCTTTGAACGCCTTGAAGCGTTGCTTCCCGAATTTATGGACCGTGCCGGCGAGCGACCGGAGTTTTCGGTCGTGGATGTCAACCTGAAATTTAACAAGCCGGAAATCGAAATGGCCATTGATCGCGACCGAGCCAGGGATGTGGGGGTTTCGGCACGCGATATTGCACAGACGGTTCAGCTCTCTCTGACCGACCAGCGATTCGGGTTCTTTATCCGTGACGGAAAACAGTACGAGGTCATCGGCCAGCTCGATCGCGAAAACCGCGGGGCTCCGGTCAATATCCGTAATCTATATGTCACCGGAAACAACGGAGCACAGATGCAGCTCGATAATCTGGTCACGCTGCAGGAGCGGAGCAGTCCCCCTCAGCGCTTTCGTTTTGACCGATATGTCTCGGCAACGGTTTCGGCCGGATTAGCGCCCGGTTACTCACTGGCTGATGGTATCAATGCGATGGATGATGTTTCCGGCACCGTATTGGATGAGTCGTTCCGAACCAGTCTTAGCGGAGCCTCCCGCGATTTCGTGGAAAGTGCCGACAGCCTGCTTTTTGCGTTTATCCTGGCAATCATACTGATTTACCTGGTCCTCAGTGCGCAGTTTGAAAGCTTCAGGGATCCATTTATCATCCTGTTTACGGTTCCATTGGCGGTATTTGGCGCGTTTATGACACTCTGGTTCTTCCAGGAGACTTTTAACATTTTCAGTCAGATCGGAATCATCATGCTTGTCGGGCTGGTCTCAAAAAATGCCATTCTGATTGTCGAATTTGCCAATCAGCGCAAAGCTCAGGGCATGAGTCTCCACGATGCCATCACCGATGCGGCAGCCGTGCGATTTCGTCCCATCCTGATGACATCCCTCTCCACCGTACTTGGCGTGACACCCATTGCCCTTGCCCTTGGAGCCGGTTCCGAAAGCCGGGTTTCAATGGGCCTGGCCATTATCGGCGGCTTGATTTTTGCAAGCATTTTGACCCTTTTTGTGATTCCCGCCATCTACTCCTACTTTAGTTCGGAAACAACAACTGCTGACAACCGGCCTGATGAAGCGATTTCGGACAAATAAGAAGTGACGGACAATGACAGCAAACCAAAATCTGTTTTTGCGTCCGGAATCGTGGTTGACAGGGCTGGCCATTGCACTTGGAGGCGCCATTGGAGC
>SLLW01000183.1 GCA_007133875.1 Balneolales bacterium
CCCGAAATTTTTCCGGATGAGCCCCCTTCGCTACTGCATGGTGATTTATGGGGGGGCAACTATCTGTGTGACCGGCAAAACCGCCCCGTTTTGATTGACCCTGCCGTCTTCTATGGCCACCGGGAAGCCGAACTATCATTCACCCGGATGTTTGGAGGATTTGGAGCCGGTTTTTACCAGGGATATGAAGAGATCTGGCCACTCGAACCGGGGTTCTCGAATCGAAAAGATCTCTTCAACCTCTATCCGCTGCTCGTTCATGTCAATTTGTTCGGTGGCGGATATGTCTCTCAGGCGGAATCCATTATCAGACAATTCTGACAAGGTTCCTCTGTACCATAGTTGCAATCGATTCGTTACTTTAGGATGAAATCCCTCAAATCTTCGTATTTTGACGCGATTATCAGGATACCCCTGAAACACGTCATTCCATCATTTCTTTTACTGATGTACTTCAATAAACAAATTTTCCCCGTCACGGCAATTGTCTGTTTCCTGCTCGTTTTCGGGATATCAGCCTGTTCCACAAGTGAACAGGCCGCCGACGATACAGGCAACGGGAAAAACGGAGACCGGATCATTTCCGATGATGAGATCGTCGAGGCACGGTCTCATTTCATACGGGGCATCACCGCCATGCACCTGGACGATCATGCTGCCGCCGAGGCGCATCTTACCCGGGCCCATGCAACACTTCGGGATCAGGCCGGTGTGAATTTTTCTCTTGCCGAGCTCTACTACAAGATGGATGATCCCGTCAACAGCACGTATTACAGTCGCCAGGCGGTCTCCATTGAGCCGGAAAACAAGTGGTACCGGCTTCAGCTAGCTGATGGATACCATGCAAAAGGCAATTATGAAGAAGTTATCAACCAGCTGGACTCTGCCCTTGTCTATGCTCCGTCAGACACCGAAATCCTCTACACAAAAGCACAATTGCAGGCAAATCAAGGGGAGTACGAAGCATCCAACGAAACGTACGTCCGGATAATGGAGATCAACGGGCCTGACCGGTCCATCCACTACCAGCGCATCAGCAATTTCACCCGTTTGGACGATACCGATGCGATCATTGCCGAGTTAAAAAAAGTCCTTGAGCTGGATCAGGGCAGTATCAATACGCTGCTGATGCTCAGTCAGCTTTATCTGGATGAAGATGAACCCGAAAAAGCGCGTGACGCTTTGGAAAAAGCACTGGAGCGCAATCCCAGACATCCCGAAGCCCTGGTAAACCTGGCCGACATCCATATAAAAAACGAAGAGTGGGAATCGGCCGGAGAACTTCTCAACGGGCTGGTTCGTGACGACGATATATCATCCGGCAACAAGTTCGAAATTGTCCAGTACATCATGAGTCGTTTCAGCAATGAACCGGAGAATGAGCCACTTTTCCGGACTACTGAGTCGCTGATCGAAACGCTGCTTCACGTCGAAGCCGACCATGGAATGTCACATGCCATGGCGGCCGATTTCTACCTGTCATCCGGCCACGAAGAGAAAGCGCTGGTCCATCTTCAAAAGACTACCGAACTGATGCCGGAAAATGAATCCGCCTGGCGGCAACTTGTACAAACCTATTACATTGCCGGCCGGTACGAGGAAGCGATTGAAACCGGGAAAAATGCCGATGAACATGTTCCGGACGATGCATTCATCCACTTTTTTGTGGGGGGATCCTATTTTCTCCAGGAACAATACGAGGAAGCCGCAGCATGGCTGCATTCGGCATCGGAATTACCATCCCGCCCCCCGTTCCGATCCGCCATTCTCGGAACCCTTGGCGACACATACGCTTCTCTGGATCAGTGGGACCGGGCCGATGAAGCATATGAACAATCCATCGCAGCTGATCCCGACAATGACGTCGCGCTGAATAATTATGCCTATTACCTCTCGGAACGGAATGAACGACTTGAAGAGGCCAGGGAGATGGCCTCCCGCGCACTCGAACTGAACCCTGAAAACTCCGCCTTCCTGGATACCATGGGTTGGGTTTATTTCAAACTGGGTGATTTGGATAACGCGTACAAGTATATCCGCGAATCGATCGAAACCGGAGACGCCAGCGCAGAAGTTTTGGAGCATATGGGGGATGTTTACGATAAAAAAGGTGAACCGGACCGTGCGCATTACTGGTGGCAGAAAGCACTTGAAGAAGACGACTCCCGCGAACACCTCAAAGAACGGCTCCATATTAACTGACCTCTATGAACCCCAGGATTAAACGCTGCTGCAGGCGCCCCCTTTTGATTCTTTTCGTGATGATGGGGTTTGCAGTTTCCTGCGCACCACGCGAGGTACTGCGGCTGGAGACCGGAGAATTTGAACCTTCCGACATCGAAATCGAAACGTTTTTCCGGGATTACACCGAAACAAACAGCACTCTTCAGACACTGAGCGGGCGGGCCAGTGTCCAGGTCAGCGAGCCCGGTCATAGCGAACGTCTAACCGTGACATTCCGCTCCAGCCGGGATTACAGCCTGCTCAAACTGAGGAATAACCTGGGGGTGGAAGGGGGCAGAATATTCAGCGATCCCGACTCCGTTGTCGTTTACAACCGATTGGAAGATGAAGCGCACAAAATGTCCCATGCCGATGCGGCCTGGTACTACCTCAACGGTGTAGCCGCGATCAACCTGATCCGGATCCTCCATCCCATCACCGATGCCGGTCACATCACTGATATTTATGAAAATGAAGAATATTTCCTTGTGGAAACCGTCCGCGGGGAACGCCATTTTATCGACCGGGAACACTTGCGTTTGAGGCGAACGGAACGGCACGCGCAACACCCGGAGGCGTACAGCACCTTTCAATTTGAAAACTACGCCGAAATCGACGGATACCAGATGCCAAGACGTATACAGATCTTGAGTCAAGACGAAAAATCCAATATTTTTTTCGTGCTGAGAGCACTGGAAATCAATCCCTCCTCCCTGGATTTTGACCCCGAAATACCGGAGCATATTGAGATCAACCGGATATGAAGTGGTTCCCGTTTGTGATATTACCCCTTATCGTAACACTCTTTGCCGGTGCGTACTCGGAGTCTGTGGCACAAAACTACCAGAATATCCGCGAAGAGTTAAAAAAACAGCAGGAGAATGCCCGTTCGGATATTGAGTCCATGCGCCGGCAGATCATTACCTTTCAGGATCAGATTTCTGATGCCGAAGATGAGTACACCCGCAATTATGAGCAGTATCAAAACCTGCAACGCGAAATATCCCTGCGTAATGCGGTTATCGAATCCATGGAAGAGGAGCGGGCTTCTATTCTTGAAGAGCTTCGCCTCACCCAGGAGCAAATAACTGACCTGACCAAAGACCTTGAGACCATCATAGAAAATTATAAATCCAGCCTGACCTATCTCTACAAACATGGCCGGATGCCGGATGAGGTTATGCTGCTAACTTCAACCTCCCTGAACCAGATGCTGGTCCGTTCCTACTATCTGCAGCGTTTTGAGGAGCATCGCCAGAAACAGGCGAAGCAAATAACCGAAATGCAGGAGGAACTCACGTTGCGTGAGGATGAACTGGAGGATGCCCGAAACCGGAACCGGCAAAATATTGCCGAGAGCGAAGCGGAACGGGAGACACTCGAACAGCGCAAACAGGAGCAGGAAAATCAGGTTGCCCGGCTTCGTCGTGACCGTGAGCGCCTTGAACAGCGCCTGAGTGCCACCCGAAACGAGATCGAAACCATGGAGAGTACCCTGACCGAACTCATTGAAGAAGAGAATCGGGTCAGCCAGGCTGAAGAAGAACGCCTTGAACGGCTGGAACAGGAGCGGCGGCGACGTTTGGCCAATGCCGCGAATATCCGGAGCCGGCGTGAGCGAGAGGCTCAGGTAGAGCGATATTCCCAGCCGATCGCCTCAGCAGAAAGGCCCACCGACGAACAGCTCCGGCAAATTGAATCTTCCTTTGAGTCACAAAAAGGCAATCTCCCCTGGCCGGTCAACTCCGGAACCGTAGCAGCACAATTTGGCAACCGCGTAAATCCGGTTTACGGTACCCGAATCGACAATCCGGGAATCGAGATTGTCACGGATCCAAGAAGTGAAGTTACTTCGGTTCACGAAGGATATGTATTTGCAGTCCAGACCATTCCCGGTTTCGGCAACTGCGTTTTCGTTAAACACGGCCGCTACATCACGGTATATGGAAATATGAGCGATATCCATGTCGAGCGAAACACTTTTGTGGAAGAAGGGATGGTCATCGGAACTTCCGGTGATGAAAATTCGCTTAAAGGATCGTCTCTGTTTTTTATGATACGTGATCAGAGCACCAATCTCGACCCGGAAGCCTGGATTACCAACAAGTAACCATACATCCACACCACAATCTCACGTATTTATCTATTACCTGGTACCCTATGTCAACTGCCAATCAACAGGCTGCACGCGCATTTGCCTTCACCGGAGCAACACTGCTTCTCGGGGTCGTTATCTTTTTTTTCACGCAGGGCCTTATTCCATTTGTTGAACTGCCCGATATCGCCGGTTCGGTGTTTGCTCTCGGATTCTTTCTGATCTACATGAATCTCAGCTTTGCCCTTGGGCGGCGATTCTGCAGCCGCAGTTTTGAACTTGAGCACTTCCCCTATATCATCGGAATAATTCTGATCCTTCCAATGCTTATTTTATCTGTTTTGACAGATCGTTTTTCCGGTTGGTCTCCGTACTTTTTCTTTTCCTTCATCATTATTGTAGCTGTCATAAGTGGCGCCTATCTCGGAATCAACAGCGGCCGCCGCAAGCGGGATCGTCTGATCAGGGAAGCGCTCGAAACCGGCGAAACCGGTGAAAAAGAGGTGTGATTTTTGTGTTACCGGACAATCGATACCTGAAATAACGCATTCGAAAAGAGTAGTTCGCCGTTTCTCCAGAACCCCCTGAAAAGGGGATTGTCCGCAAAAAGCACAAGTTGCCCACCACCGTGCTGCATGGTCCCTATGGCCATGGCCCCTTCCTGGAGTTTCCGGGCATCATCCCCGGCCCATCCGGCCAAAACCGGATCATCTCCGTAATACGTTCCGACATTCCATCCCGCTGACAACAGCTCCGGGACTTCCGCTCCGCGTTTAAGAGCCGCATAGGTTGTCCCCAATCCGTATGCCAGCGGATGACTGTCATCCAACGCAACCTGAAAAACGGCACCACTGATTTGCCGGGAGAGGGTTACACGACGACGATCCGCAAACCGCGTTTGTTGGTCAGTGGGATCATCATTTTCAAAATCGCGGATGGCGATGTCGAATTCTTCTCTTTCCGCAAGTGCGCGAACAGCTTCCGGAAAAGCGATGAGCCGGCCACCATCCGAAACCCAGTTCATCACGTTGTCCCAGTCGAATCCGTTGCTATCCAGATAGCGGCCATTGGGCAAAATCATCACATCGTAGGCATCCAGGGGAAACGATGTCAGTTTGTCCGGATGAAACATCGCCAGCGGATAGTCCAGCCGGTAATCGAAATAATGCCATATCTCACCAAGATTGTAGGGATTGACCTGCTCCCCGGCCGGAATGGCAACCCGCGGCTTTTCAAGCAGATGCAGCCTCGGTGATCCGAGATCAGGACCGCTGTCGGACCGGCCTGTCGAAAGCAGCGTAACCCGGCGATCGTGGCCGGCCGCCGATAAGTCAATCAGGTTTCGCAGCCTGCCAGCTTCCATATGGCTGTTTTCGCCGGTGGTGATCACCATGGATCCCGGCCCGAATGTTCGGCCATCCATTGTGAACGGCTTCCCGGTGATCCGAACCCGGATTCCGGACTGCAACAGATCGCTCAAAAACGAAGCGTCACGGACATCGCCCCACGGAATGGTGTATGCGTAGATCTCATCAACCGGAAGGGTGTCCGGCCCGGTTAACGGCTCATAACGTGTAGTCGTGCGTACCGGATCGCCGGTTATTCGAACGCGCCCGTCCACCGACCAGGCATCGAGGCCGTAAGCGTAGGGCAGCGCCCAGGCAGTGACATCGTACGTATTGGAATCCGCAAGTTCGGGATCGGGTTCGAACAAAATCCGGGTAAGTGCCGATTTGGGTTGCGCCAGAGGTATCACCACATCCCGGCCATCGGTGCGGCGCGACTGCTCCTCCCCGGTTAAATAGTTTTTGCCGGACATGCGCCGCCCCTCCTCGGCCTGATGATACCGTATTTCCTGACGATCCAGAAAATCAAGCAGTGCCTGCAAGCGATCCGGGTGGTTGTGCCCGCCAATCACAAAGTGGGTGTAGGCACCTTCCGGATCTGACTCAGACCGGCGAAAATACTCGCGGAACTCATCACGGAGCCGGCTGCTGTGTTCAGCGGCAACCTCGACTGTTGACAAACCCACAATATGATGATTCATCAACCGGTCGGCCAGCGTGAGCGTGTCGCCGTTGTCGCGAATCATCGCGGTGCCGGCACGGCCGTGTCCCATCTGCTCATACGTCATGCCAATGGCTCCGTTGAATGTCGGCCAGGTGTCACCGTAGCCGGGATAAAACAGATCAAATATTTCCCGGGTAAAATACCGCTCGTTCCGCTCATCAAAATAGGCGGCGTGGTTCTCTCCGATTTTATACTGAAATTCCCGCTGCCACGGTGTGATAGCTGCGTGATACGGCTCGGCGGATGGCGGGAAAAAGTAGTCATTAGTAAACATTTCGTGGAAATCGGCATGGACCTGCGGCATCCACATATTATAAAAAGCGATACGCTGCCGGCTTTCAACCTGGGTCTGCCACGCCCAGTCCCGGTTCAGGTCAAAATAGTAATGATTGCTGCGACCGCCCGGCCAGGGTTCATCGTGCTCGCGCACTTCCATCCGTGGATCGGGGCGCCTGCCCACCGTCTGCTCGAACCATGACACATAACGCTCACGACCGTCCGGATTCAACACCGGATCAATTACGACAAGCGTGTTCTCCAGCCATTCCGCAACCTCATCCGGCGAGTTGCCGGCAGCGGTTTGCTCTCCGGAGACCAGTTCGTATAGCGTGAGCATGGCCGCTTCGGGACTCGACGACTCATTTCCGTGAAGCCCGTAACTCAACCAGACAATAGCGGCTGACGGTCCGCTGATTTCTCCCGGATCAAGGCCGGTCATTCTCCGGTTATTTATGCGAATGGTGTCCCGCGCCCGGATATTCTCCTCCGAACTAACGAAAGCCGCAAAAAGCGGGCGGTGCTGATACGTTTCGCCGTATCGGTCCAGTGTGACCATCGGACTGTTTTCGGCGACATGTTCAAAATAGGCCAGAATTTCGTGATGACGGGTGAACCGGTCCCCCGGATCGTATCCGAGAAATGCTGCCGGTGACTTCACTCCGGCCAGGCTGCCTGAGGCGATGATGAGGGGCAAAAAAAGTAACAGCAGCAGCGGCCGGATTCTGATGTGATTCATGGACAGGACAGTGACAGGTTAAAAGGGTTTCAAATTCAATAGCGTATCATTTGCTCCTGAATTTCGAAAAAACCCCGGTCACAACAAAACGCACTTCGCCTTGACAGGTTCCCGATACCGCATCAAACAGATACTACTGCTGGAAATAGGCCTCCAGCGTTGCCAGTGTGTTTTCGTCACCGGCAATATCCTTGATCGCCTTGCCTTTTTCCAGCAATACAATCCGCTCGCACACATCGGTAACATGATTCAGGTCGTGACTCGAAATCAGGAACGTTACTTTCCGATCTGCCATCTCCTGATGTATCATCTTCTTTAACTTGATCTGCGAACTGGGATCCAGATTCTCAAACGGCTCATCCAGCATCACAATATCCGGAAATGCGATCATCGCCGAGGCGATCCCCACTTTTTTCATGTTTCCCCTGGAGAGATCACGGATATATTTGTTCCTGTTCAGAATCTCCCCCTGAAACAGGTCTTCGAATTTTCCGAGATGGTTTTTCAGGTCGTCTGTGGAGAGGTTGTATATTTTTGCGAGAAACCGGAAGAACTCATTTGGTGTGAGAAAATCGACCAGTGAGTGTTCATCCAGATATGAGCCCACATACCGTTTCCACTCCTCATCCTCCCGGACATCCCGTCCGTTAATCAGGACCTTTCCATCGGTCGGACGGATCATATCCAGCATGAGCCGGAATAGTGTCGTTTTACCGGCGCCGTTATTTCCAACCAGCCCGAAACACTCCCCCGACGGTATCTCCAGCCGGTCTATGTCCAGGACCACTTCGCTGCCGTACGCTTTTTTCAG